>JAFCZZ010000295.1 GCA_019314085.1 Deltaproteobacteria bacterium
ATCCTTTCGAACCGTTCCCTGCTCAAGTCCCTTCTTGATAAGCTCTTTGATGTCGTTGACATAGACCTCGTGGTCCTTCTTGATATGCCCCCCGATCTCTTCATCGTCTATCTCGGATACGGCCTGGAAATGCAGTTTCAGGAGATTCGGGTGTTTCTTTATCTGATTATAGTACTCTATGCGGGACCGCCGCAGCAACATGAGGGCGTCCGGTTCCTCCCCAAACTCCCATTCTATCGCGGTTTCGGTCCTCTTGGATACGTTCTCGAGGATACTGAGGAACATGGCCTTCTTTGACTCAAAGTGCTTGTACAGCATGGCCTCGGAAACGCCCGCCTCGGCCGCAATATCGGCCATGCGCGTAGCCCGGTAATTTGATTTTCCAAACGCGGTTATGGCGCTTTTCACAATCATTTTTTTTCGTTCTTCCGAGGAGAGACGTTTGTTATTCGGTGCCTTCATACTATCACGCCTTAAGTAAGTGCTCACTTACCAATCCCAGTACCAAGCTTGCCGCCGTTTGTCAACACTTATTTAGGGCCTCCCGCGATTTTTCTTTCCGCAATACTCCTCTCCCTCAAATGTCCATCCGTCGTGATACCCTTTCCTAAACCCTGCAGTACCCGCTACCATGCACACCCCTGTCGAGTCAATGGTTTTGTTGTTGTCCTCCAAATCACGCAACCCTTGCCTCCCAGGGGAGGCCTCACCGTTTTGGCATTGACACACAAAGAGCCTTTCCCGTATACTTTTTCCCTCTGAAAAACAATCATCTACAGACAAGGACTCAACATGATACAGATCAATGAGAATTACCTGAAGCTTCAGTCATCCTACCTCTTTTCCGACATTGCAAAGAGAGTGCGCGCCTTCGCCGCATCGAATCCAAACAAACAGATCATCAAGCTCGGGATCGGTGATGTAACGCGCGCCCTCCCCGGGGCATGCATAGCCGCTCTCCACGAGGCCGTGGATGAGATGTCAGTCGACAGCACCTTCCGCGGCTACGGCCCGGAGCAGGGGTATGAATTCCTGCGCGAGAGCATCGCACGAAACGACTTCCAGGCGTGTGGAGCGGATATTCATCCTGACGAGGTGTTTGTCAGCGACGGCGCAAAGTGCGACACCGGAAACATCCTGGAGATATTCTCCTCCGATCTGAAGATTGCCGTCCCTGATCCGGTCTATCCCGTGTACGTCGACACCAACGTCATGGCCGGCAGGACCGGGGTTTGGAATGACGGGCGATACGAGGGGCTCGTCTACCTCGAAGCCACGGAGGCAAACGGGTACGTCCCGGCGATCCCGAACGAACGGGTCGACCTGATATACCTCTGCTTCCCCAACAACCCCACGGGGGTCACGGCAACGAGGCAGCAACTCTCTGAGTGGGTCGCCTACGCGAAAGAAAACAAGGCATTGATCCTGTACGACGCCGCGTATGTTGCCTTCATCCGTGACGAATCCCTCCCCCGGAGCATCTACGAAATCGAAGGGGCCCGGGACGTGGCGATCGAGTTTCGGTCTTTTTCAAAGACCGCGGGATTCACGGGTACCCGGTGCGCGTACACCGTCGTGCCGAAATCGTGCATCGCCTATGACACGCAGATGAATGCCCACGATCTCCACCCCCTGTGGAACCGCCGACATACGACAAAGTTTAACGGCGTCTCTTATCCGGTACAGCGTGCCGCCGAGGCCATCTATTCGGACGCAGGAAAGGAGCAGGTACGACAGCTGACCGATTATTACCTGAGGAACGCCTCGCTGATCCTCGAAAAGATGACGGGGCTCGGATATACCTGCGCCGGGGGCGAAAATTCGCCGTACATCTGGGTCAACGCGCAGATGGATTCCTGGGAGTTCTTCGACCTCCTCCTCGAGAAGGCCTCCGTCGTATGCACCCCCGGAAGCGGGTTCGGCGCGTGCGGCAGGGGGTACATCCGTCTGAGCGCCTTCAATCAGTACGAACAGGTTGAGATCGCTATGGACAGGATCGCGGAGGCGGTAAAAAAATAAAAGCGGCACTACTGCTCCCGGGAAAGAGGTGATATCTTCCGAGTTGAAACCCGCTGGCGGCAAAATGGTAACATCAGTATTATCACTTGAAAAATGGAGAGGATTAGGGGAGGATATTACCTGTTAGAACGTTAGGAAACGCGATCCTGCGATTCGCATGATCAATGATTCTCTTTTCCGCTCCCCCTCATCTGTGGCTCCCCCCAAAGATTCTCATTCGCGATCCGGCATACCCGGGGCGTCCGTTCTGGAATCAATCATGTAATCAAACTGTAACAGGGCTGTCATATAACCGTAACAGGCATAGTGTATCGTTTCTCTCAACACTAAGAAGATTGGAGGCGAACAACTATGAAAATAATGACGAACAAAGTGATAAAGATCCTGCTGGCGTGCCTCATGGCCCTTAGCCTCGCCTGGGGATACACCGCTTTTGCCGACGAAACCATTGTCATCAAGGGTTCCACAACGGTCCTCCCCGTTGCCCAGGTTGCCTCTGAGGCGTATATGAAGATGCATCCCCGTATCAATATCTCGCTCTCAGGGGGCGGTTCCGGTAACGGGATCAAGGCCCTGATCGACGGTTCGACCGATATCGCCACCGCGTCCCGGTCCATCAAAGACAAGGAAGTGAAACGCGCACAGGAAAAGGGCGTAAATCCCGTCCCGCACCGCATTGCCATCGACGCGATCATCCCGATCGTTCATCCCAAAAATCCGGTCACCGACTTGGCGGCCGAACAGTTGAGTCTGATATATCAGGGGAAGATACGAAACTGGAAGGAGCTTGGAGGAAAAGATCTGAAGATCGTCGTTGTGTCGCGTGACACCAGCTCCGGGACCTACGAGGTATGGGAGGAAAAGATTCTCCACAAGGCGAAGGTAACCCCGAGGGCACAGCTTCAGGCATCGAACGGCGCGATCATTCAGACCATATCGAGGAATAAGTATGCGATCGGGTATATCGGTCTCGGCTACCTCAATACAAGCGTTAAGGCGCTCACGGTAGACGGCACCGAAGCGACCGTCGCAACGGCGCTCTCCGGTGTGTATCCCGTCGCGCGGCCCCTCTTCATGTACACCAACGGTCAGCCGACGGGGACCGTCTCGGACTTCATCAACTTCGTCGTGAGCAAGGACGGGCAGGAGCTTGTCAAGAAGGAAGGATTCGTTCCCCTTTCCCATCAATAGACTGAGAGGAATTCCCCTCAATACCGCCCTGCCGGGGATGGCACATGTCGAGAAAATTAAAAGAGATCGTCATAAAAAACATCTTCCTCTTCTTCGCCTTGCTATCGATCGTGATTCTCGCCCTTATCATCCTTTTTCTCTTCGTTGAGGGTGCACCGATATTCGGCGTGGTATCCGTCAAGGAGTTTCTCTTCGGCACGGAGTGGTATCCGACATATGACCCGCCCGAATTCGGGATATGGTCGCTCATCGTCGGCTCCCTTATCGTCACGATATTCGCCTCGATCCTTGCCGTTCCGCTCGGCGT
>JAFCZZ010000024.1 GCA_019314085.1 Deltaproteobacteria bacterium
GAGGGTTTAGAAACTTTGAGAATTACAGGATTTCAATTCTGTTCTATTGTGGTAAGTTAAGCCTCTTTCCATAGAAAAGTCGGAAGAGCCATAAAAAAAGAATCGCGAGATTGAGAGGCGCGGTCGAAAGAGAAATAAAGAAACAAAATTAGAACGTTGTAGACATGATCATTAATGTAAGTATATTCGACTTTTGACAAAAAGTAAAATTTTACTTTTTTCGATAGTATCATGGAATGGTACGCAGGTTGTTTCTTTAAAGAATGTTGGAATACTTTGTCTAATTTGCTAGAATTTCTACCAATCAAAAACTGATCCAATCCGGAATCGGCCATTCATCCCTGAGCACTATTACAGATCCACCTTCACGCCTCTAAAAGATCATTATATTCTTACAGGGGGTATCATGGAACAAGAAATCAGTAGAAAAATCAAAAATGTCGATCTATGCGATCCTCCGGTTCATGATTTAAAGACCGAGCCTTTTACCATCGTCATCTTTGGCGGAGCAGGAGATTACGCAAGACGGATGCTTCTGCCATCGCTCTACCATCTTTTCCACGACGGAGTGCTCTCGGGTGATTTTTCCATCATAGGATTCGGCCTTCCCGAGATGTCCGATGATGAGTACCGTTCCTTCGTTTTTAAATCCCTGGAAGAGTTCTCTCAGACGACCGTCATTCAAGAGAAGTGGGAAGAATTTGCAGGGCATGTTACCTACATCTCCTCGGCATTTGACGACGAAAACAATTTCCGAAAACTCCACGGCCTCGTCAATAAGGTATGCAACTCGAATGAGCGGCAGAAAAAAGAGGTCATTTTCTATCTCGCCGTCCCGCCCCCCTTTTATCAACTCATCATCACAAATATCGAGAAATACAATCTCTGTGAGGAAGGGTTCGAGCCAAAGGTCGTCATCGAGAAGCCCTTCGGTCATGACCAGGAATCGGCGATTGAGCTCAACAGCACCATTGCCCGGGCATTCAGCGAACAACAGATATACCGCATCGACCACTACCTCGGTAAGGAAACGGTACAGAACATCATCTTTTTCCGTTTTGCGAACAGCATATTCGAACCGTTATGGAACAGGCGATATATCAGCCATGTAGAAATCACCGTCGCCGAGAATATAGGCATCGAGCATCGGGGCGCTTTCTACGAAAGTGCGGGCGTGGTGCGTGACGTGATTCAAAACCATATGATGCAGTTAATCGCACTCGTTGCCATGGAACCGCCCGTGGGTCTCGATGCGGACCTCATTCGTGACGAAAAGGTAAAGGTGCTGAGAACCATTCGCCCTATGAACGAGGAGGATATCGACGCCTTCATGGTACGCGGTCAATACGGTCCCGGCACTATAGAAGGAAAAGACGTAAAGGGATACCGGGAGGAAGCGGGCGTTGATCCCGATTCATGCATCCCTACATTTTTTGCAGGAAAATTCTTTATAGACAACTGGCGCTGGTCGGGCATTCCCTTCTATGTAAGGACAGGAAAGCGTCTTGCAAAGCGTGAAACAGAAATCATTGTTCATTTTACACGCCCTCCCCTTAAACTTTTCGGCAAAGACTGCGATGTCATGGAGCCAAATTTTCTCACCCTTCGCCTGCAGCCGCAGGAAGAAATATCGCTCAATCTCAGTGTCAAATATCCGGGAATCGGGAACCAGTCCTTCAATGTCGCCATGGATTTCAATTATGCCGATACCTTCAAAGATGAACGGCACTCCGCCCACGAAAGGCTCATTCTTGATTGCCTCAAAGGAGACCTCACGCTCTTTGCCCGTCAGGACGGTATCGAGGCCATGTGGCAGGTGGTGGATCCGATTATCAAACGGTGGGACGAAATTTCCATAGGCACCTTTCCCAATTATGCGGCAGGCAGCTGGGGACCGGCGGAATCAGAGGAGCTGATGACCCGCGACGGGCTGTCGTGGAGCGACGATTCGTCTTTCTTTCAGCAGGTACATTTGTAGGGGAGCGAGGCCTGGAGATGGGACAGAAAAGAGATCTCCATATCTTTGCAGAAAGCGTCGCCGCCCATGATTTTCTGGTAAAACGGTGGGAAGACGTTTCAAAACGCGCGATTGCAAATCGGAGCCGTTTCACCGTCGCCCTCTCAGGGGGTAAGACGCCGGGCGATTTTTTCAGAAGGCTCGCCGTGAGGCAGAATCTTCCATGGGATGAAACGCACATCTTTCAGGTTGACGAAAGATTTGTGAGCCCTACCGATAGTGAAAGTAACCTCTTTCTCATAAGAGAGACACTGACAAAGGGGGCGTCAATTCCCTCTGAGAACATTCACCCCATCACCACAGAGGGAATAACACCGGAGGAATCGGCCAAAGAGTATGAAGGGAAATTGCGACGCTTTTTTCATACCGAAACACTGCCCCGTTTTGATCTCATCATGCTCGGCATAGGGGATGACGGCCATACGGCGTCACTCTTTCCCGAATCACCCTGTCTTCATGAAAAGAACCTGCTCGTCGTTCCCGTCGCCGCAAAAAGCCCTCCCCGCGAGCGTATCAGCCTCACGCTCCCCGTCATCAATAACGCCCGTTCGATACTATTTCTGGTAACAGGGGAGAGGAAGGCATCGATCATGAGGGAGGTCCTTGAAGAAGACTCCCCTCTCCCCGCGGCTCAGGTGAGGCCGACTGACGGGTCTGTGATAGTTGTGCTTGATCAGTGCGCTGCCTCGTTTCTTTCAAAAAACGATCTGATTGAAGCTTCCCGCAAAAGACTGCACGGAATCTCCGACTGTTGAGGACCATACGTATCTCGTATTTTCTCGCTCACCCCCGGCCGAAAGCGGGGAATGCACGTGCTAAAAAAATCGGATGGTGACGCGTTCATCCACAACTCAGCGGACCACTTCGATCCTTTCTGATATCAGTTGGGCGTAGCGTCGGGCGGCTCCCCTGTTGGAAGCGACTATGGCCCGCCCCGCCTCTCCCCTTCGGCCAAGGGCCTCGGGGTCTTCCATCAGTCGGAGGATCTCATCCAGAAGCTCGCCGCCGTCCCTGACGGTAATGCCTCCCCCCGCCTCCTCCAGCCGTTCCTTCTCGTCCGTGAAATCCTCCATCGAGGGACCGTAGAGGACGACCTTCCCCCACGCCGCGGGCTCCAGGATGTTCTGCCCGCCCCGGGGGACCAGGCTCCCGCCGCAGAAGACCACCGTGGCAAGGCTGTAGACCCTGAAGAGCTCTCCGATCACATCGACGATAACGACCCGGCGGCCGGTACGTCTCTCTCCCCTGTGTACCTGAGTCATCGTCACGCAGTCATGAAGACCGGCATCGTTCGCGAGGGAAAGGACCGCTTCGCCCCTCTCGGGATGCCGCGGAACGATAATCATGAGCATATCGGGATATTGCTCTATCAGGCCCCGGTAGACATTCAGGGCCACCTCGTCCTCCCCCTCATGCGTGCTCCCCGCGACGAAGACCCGTGTGCCGGGGGGAATATCCAGCCTCGCCGCTATGCCATCTCTGAGGGCCTCATCCACCCCCGCGGCAAGGCTGTCGTACTTCGCGTTCCCCCTGATATGGATCTTCGACGGCTCCACCCCCAGGGCCTCCAGCCGGGAGGCATCGATCGCGGAGATGACCCCCGTCACATCAACCATATTCATAATGTGCCTCCAGAAAAATCTCGTCTGCCGGTATCGCTTGAATGAACGGGGGGAGATCCGGCCGTTGACCATCGCTACGGGAATCCCCCGCTTTACGCAGGCGCGAATGAAGTTGGGCCATATCTCCGTCTCGACCGGGACAAAGATATCCGGCCGCACCCTGTCAATGATCTTTTTCACGACAGAGGGGATGTCAAGGGGGTAGTAGATAGTCGATGTGGCGTCCGTGACGAGGCGGCGGGCCATCTCCTGGCCCGTCTCCGTGCTGGTCGAAAGGACGATACAGGCACTGGGATAGAGGGTCCTCAGGGACGAGACGATGGGGGCGGCGGCGGTCACCTCCCCTACCGACACCGCGTGCATCCATATCCGGGGGGAGCCCGTCATCCCTCCGAAGACCCGGTCCGGAATGAATCCGAGCTTGGGGCCGATGCTCTTCCGATACTTCCCCGCGAAGGCGATCTTCACCAGAAAGAAGGGTATCAGAAACAGGGCCGCCACGGACAGGACAACATTATAGAGTAGGTTCACCATAGTTGCTGAAACATACTGGTCTTTTCGCCGCCTGTCAAGCCTTCGCAAATCCGATTGACAGGCGGGGCAAAAGATAATAATATCGGGACAAATGTGATAGATGAAAGGAAACGTTGGCTATGACACGAACAGACAGGGCCTGCATGGTGGTGATCCTCTTTCTGATATTCGCCGCTGTTGGGTGTGCACGGTATGAGCGGACGGTCGTCCCCTTCAAGATGCCGGCTGCCTATACGAATGCAACGGAGGCGGCGGGTGCGACCGTGGCAGCCAAGGCGTACAGCCGTGAAGAGGCAAAGGCCGCCTTCGGGTTCGATGTTGTCGGATCGGGGGTTCTCCCCGTCCAGGTAATCTTCGACAACAGGGGGAGACATCCCCTGCAGGTTGTCGCGAGCAGGACCTATCTGGTGGATGTCAAGAGCAATCTCTGGCCGATCCTTGACCAGGGACTGGCGTATGACCGGATAGAAAAGAAGACGGAACTCGGAGAGATTCTCCCCGAAGGAACAAAATCCGGCCTGCTGGCAGGCGCGGCCGGTGCCGTCATCGGAGCGGCGATAGGGATCGTCACCGGGACCAACGTCGGTGAGGCGGCAGGCAAGGGGGCGGCCGTCGGGGCCGCTGCCGGACTTACCCTGGGCGGGGCCAAGGGGCTGGCCGATCGGGAGGTGCCTCACCGAATAGGGGAGGACCTGCGCAGTCGATCTCTCGAAGACAAACCCGCACCTCCGAACGACATCTCGCACGGGTTCATATTTTTTCCCGGAGAGGCGAAGGAGCAGGCGAAGGAACTTCGACTGACCATCAAGGAGGTCGACACGGGCGTCGTACACTCCCTCATCATGGGATTCTGATATGAAAAAGATCTCGCCATCCATACTTTCCGCTGATTTCGGCAGGCTCGGTGAGGAGATTCGCGCCGTCGAGGATGCCGGGGCGGACATGATCCACGTGGACGTCATGGACGGGCATTTTGTCCCGAACCTCACCATAGGGCCTCCCGTCGTCGCATCCATAAAGAAGATCGCACACGTCCCCCTCGATGTCCACCTGATGATCGAGAACCCCGACCGGTACATTCAGGCCTTCGCGGACGCGGGGAGCGACATCATTACCGTACATGCCGAAGCGGCTGTCCACCTCCACCGAACGGTCCACCTGATCAGGGACTTGGGGGCACGGGCGGGCGTCTCGGTCAATCCCGCGACCCCCCTTGTGGAAATTGAAGAGGTCCTCGGCAACATTGATCTCCTCCTGATCATGACGGTGAATCCGGGATTCGGGGGGCAGATATTCATCGAAAGCATGCTGCCCAAGATACACAAGGCGCGGGCGATGCTGGACCGCCTCTCGTCCGATGTCATGCTCGAGGTGGACGGGGGGATCACCCTTCAGAACATAGGAACCGTGAAAGAGGCCGGTGCCGATGTCTTTGTCGCGGGTTCCGCCATATTTCTCAGCGGGAACTACGGAGACACGATAGGGAAGATGAAGGCGATCCTGGGCGGGTGATCGTCATCAAAAGACATAGCAGGGGGACATTCTGGAACCGTTACCAGATGTCCCCTTTTCTTTGAAGGCTTTACCATGCACATTATCATAGACGGATACAATCTCATCCGACAATCAGCCTCTCTGAGACGTCTCGAACGCTTCAGCCTGGAGAGGGGAAGAAGCGAGCTGATACGGATGGTCGCCGGATACAGGAGGTCGCGGGGCCATAAGGTGACGGTGGTCTTCGACGGGTGGATGGCCGGTTCCGCAGAGGAGGAACGCCTCCGGGAAGACGGCGTCTACATTGTATACTCCAGGAGGGGCGAGACGGCGGATGAGGTCATCAAGAGGATGGCACGGGCGGAGAGGGGTTCGGAGATCATCGTCGTCAGCTCCGACAGGGAGGTGGCGAACTCGGCGGTAAAGGCGGGGGGTGTGGCGATATCCTCACCCGAATTCGAGGAGCGGATGGGGGAAGAGGAAACGAAGGGAACACCCTGCAATGATGAAATTCCTGAAGAGGACGATGATACCCCCCCGAGATCCGGAAACGGAAAGAAGGGCGCCGCACGGAAAAAATCAAAACGCCAGCGGCAGGCCCAGAGAAGACTAAACAAACTGTGATCCTTTATTACACCAGGAGGAAGGGATTTGCCTGCCTCAACTCGACTGCAGGCACATGTCTATGAGCAGGCGTCTGAGTGCGAGTTCGGGGTCTATGCCGGAGGACTTCATGGCGCGGTCCAACTCGGCAAGGCGGTTCATGTACCCGATAAGCTCATCCCTAGAAAACCGGCCGGCATTTCTGAGGGCGTTGTAGATCACATAGGGGTGCTGGTTTGCAAGCCATGCGCCCTTTTTCTTCGCCATGGCCTTGACCGCAGGATAGACACCGGCCTGGAACCCTCCATAATCCATGCGGGGCTGGAAGGCGTGAATTTTCCCCGATTCAAGGAGTATGTGCCCCTGAAGCAGAAATCGAACCTCTCTGGCTATCATCGTCAGGATTAGGATGTGGTTGACCCCCTGATCAAGGAGATGCTGAAGGGTCTGAAGCGCCGCGGATGCATCACGTTCCACGATGGCGGAGGTGAGATCAAAGACCGAATCCTCTGCCGTTTTTTCAACTATCGCATCTATGTCACTTCGGTCAATAGTCTCCCGCTCTCCCACATAGGCAATCAGCTTTTCAATCTCCTGCAGAGAATCCCGAAGATTAAATCCCGTTTTTTGCCCCAGCGCGAGGAGTGCGTCCGGCGCCAGGGTCTTTCCCCTTTTCGCGAGTGCCTCCCCTGCCCTGTCCATCAGGAGACTCTTCCTCCCCGATTCACCCTTGGCCTTTGAGAAGGAGAGGACGGCCCCCGCATCGGTTATCCCCTTGAATAGTTTTTTACGCCTGTCAACGGCGGCGGCGGTCATAACCAGGCAGTTGCCGGCGGGGATATCGCCCTTCAGCACATCCTCCAACCTGCCGGTATCCTTCAGATTGTCTCCTCGTGTGATCTTCAGCCTGTCGCACAGGTCCAGCACCTTCGGGAGCCACTTCTCCCTGTCTGCCCCTGGCGTGCTCCCTGTCGCACTCCTCCAGTCGTCATTGGAGATCTTCTTCCACTGTCCATCCTTCAGATCCTCCACGGACCACCCCGCCACCTCCAGTAGGGAGAGAAAGGCCCGCGCAGCCCTATGAGGATCAGCTTCAAGATGTGATGTGATCTCCCCTATCACGTCGGATGACGATGCCTTGGAATGAAAGAGCCGCGTATTGCGTACCACGACGACCTTCCTGCCGGGGATAAGAGGAGAGGTGAGCAAGGAGTCGCACAGGGCGTCTATATCCTCATCCTCCCCCTCCATATGAAAGAGGTTGAGGTCCCGCTGATCCGGGGGGAGGAGGGCGTCTATGAGCCTCTCCAACGCGTCAGTTACCAGGTATTCCTCATCCCCGCAGATGAGATAGCAGGGGACGATTGTGCCCCTGCCGATATTGCCGAGAACTGTCTTGAGTGTTGCGTGCATGGCGAACGTCCAGCCTGTTCACAGTACAACGAACTTCCGTATATGCCTCACCACCTGATCGGGTTCATCGAGCACTTGGATGAGATCAAGATCCTCTTCGGAGATTTTCCCCTCTTGGAGCATGGTCTTCTTCATCCAGTCCATAAGTCCTCCCCAGTACTCACTTCCCATGAGGACCACCGGAAAGCTCCGTATCCTCTTCGTCTGGATAAGGGTGAGGGCCTCAAAGAGCTCATCCATGGTGCCGAAGCCCCCGGGAAGGATGACATAGGCCATGGCGTACTTGACGAACATGACCTTCCGGATAAAGAAATATTTGTAGGCAATATTGATAGTGGCGTAGGGGTTGGGCTTCTGTTCAAAGGGAAGCTGGATGTTCATGCCGACCGACTTGGCACCCGCCTCGCTGGCACCCCGGTTGGCCGCCTCCATGATGCCCGGGCCTCCCCCGGTAATGACACCGAATCCCTCTTCACCGAGGAGACGGGCAACCTCCCGCGCCTTTTCGTAATAGGTACCCCCCGGGGCCTCTCTGGCCGCCCCGAATATGCTCACGGCGTGTCCGATCTGTGAGAGCTCCTCAATGGCATCCACAAACTCCGCCATAATCCGGAAGACACGCCACGACTCATCGACAGATAGGGCATCCACAAGATACTGTTTCTCTTCCATCGCTCCTCCAGAAAACGCCCACGGACCGGGGGGAAGGACCTTCCCCCGTCAAACTGCCGTTTGCTCTTGAACCACCTATCCTACCGAGGAGACCATTTTCGCCTTCTCGCCGCCTTGGCCACTCTCCTTCGCGCTTCGAGGGCCTTCCTCTTCTTCTTTACGGACGGCTTCTCGTAAGCCCTGCGTAGTTTGAGCTCCTTAAAAAACCCGCTCTTTGAAAGCTTGTTTTTCAGTATCTTCAGGGCCCTTTCAACATCGTTATCGAAAACTCGTACTTCCAAGGATCGTCACCTCCCTCCGTAGTAAAATAGGACACATCTTTTTATAATATATAGAGAATATCGGGAATAAAAGATTGAGATAAAAAAAGGGGGCAGAACGACCCTAAGCAACACAGTCGCCTTCCACCCCTTGTCTGTACCTATGCTATTATCACTCTCCCTACAGGATATTCCTCAGGATCTCTATAAACTCCTTGTTTTCCTCTGTCGTTCCGACCGTCACCCGCATGCAGTCTCCGAGGATGGCGGGAGACGTAAAGTTCTTTACCAACACGCCCCTGTCGACCAGTTGGGCATATACCTCATCTTTTCCCGTAAAACAACTAAAAAGGATGAAATTCGCGTCTGAAGGGTACGGATTAATCCCTTCAATGGCCGCGAGTTCGTCTGAAAGCCACTTTCGGTCTGCAGTGATCCTGTCCGCCGATTCCAGAAATTGTTCGCTGTGTTCAACAAACAGGCCCCCGACAACCTGTGAGAAGATGTTCACATTATAGGGCAGCCTCACCTTGTTCAGTTGATGAACTAATGAGGGGTGCCCGATGAGGATCCCCAGCCTCAGGGCCGCCAGCCCCACCTTGGAGAGGGTCCTTAGTATGACCAGATTATCCCACCGGTCGAGATCATGAAGAAAGGTCTTTCCCGAAAAATTGCAGTAGGCCTCATCAACCACCACCAGACCGCTGGATGCCTCCAGGATTTGTTCAATCCCCCCCCTGTCGAAGCACTTCCCCGTCGGATTGTTGGGGTAACTGAGGAATATGATAGCAGGCTGCGCGTCGGCTATCGCGGCAAGCATGGCGTCCGTGTCCAGGTCCAATCGATCGTTCAGGGGCACTGCCACGACGCGGTGCCCCGTGTTCTGGGCGCTGATCCCGTACATGGCAAAGGTGGGGGCCGGAAACAGGATGCTGGAGGGCGACGAGGCGCCGACGGCCGTCATCAATATCTGGATGAGCTCGTCCGATCCGTTCCCGATGAGGACCATATCTTCGTCCACCCCGTAGTACCCCGCGAAGGCCGCTCGCAGACCGGGAGACCCGGGCGCCGGATAGCGGTTGAGGGACACCGTCTCAAGTCGTTCGAAGATCAGGCGCTTCAGGGAGAGGGGCAGCGGGTAGGGATTTTCATTGGCGTCAAGCTTGATCCGGTACGGCTGATCCTCGGCGGGGTATGCCTCCTGGGAACGTACCCCCATCTTTATAATCTTTTCAATATCCACGTCCGGCTTCCCGTCCTTTCCTATTCCAATCGTCGCGCACGTATTTTTCCTCAAGGAGCCTGTCCTTAAGGGCCTCTTCCTCGGGGGACAGTCCCTCATCTACCAGGCGTATATGCAACACCTCTTCAAATCCCGCCACGATGTCGCGGCACAGGTCGTCTAGGCTGATATCCCCTTCTGTCACCTCCCGGACGGAGGTAACAGCCGCCTCAATCTCCTGCACCCTCGCGGCATCCTTTGTTTTCCCTATTGCCGCACAGACCGCCAGCGGGTCAAGATCGATCAGGACAGACCCGTGCTGGAGGAAGACACCCCGCGCCCGCACCTGGGCACTTCCGCAGATCTTCCTGCCACCCGCGAGGAGCTCATTTTTGTACGAGGTTGCGAAACAGAAGCCCTCCACCGATCCGCCGTTGCCCCGGCCTTCCTCGACTATCTGTACCTCAATCCCCGACTTGGCAAGACCCCGTATGATACACCCGCTTATTATCCGGTATGTTTCAACAACATCGGGGGAGAAGGGTGCATTCTCCCTGGCCACAAGGGAATAGGTCAGGTCATCACCATGAAGAACCGCCTTGCCTCCCGTCGGTCGCCGGACGATATCGATACCCTTGCCCCGGCAGTATGTACAATCTATCTCCTCTTCGGCATCCTGGAAGTATCCGATGGATACGGCCGGCCGCTCCCAGCCGTAGAACCGAAGGACAGGAGGTGCCTCTTCCTGTCGATGCCCCCTGAAGAGGGCCTCATCTATGGCCATATTTTCAAAAGGGCCATACCGCTTGAAGGGGATCATTCTCCACGTATCCACCTGACGTCAATCGGCCTCCTCATTTGCCTCTATGTAATCCACGTACGTCTCCACATCCATCAGGTTGTCCAGTTCTCCAAGATCCCGCAGTTCAACGGCAATCATCCATCCCGTGCCGTAGGCATCACTGTTGAGAATGCCGACATCATCGGTAAGGTCATCATTAACGCTGATAATGTCACCACTCACGGGAGAAATCAGTTCGGTTGTTACCTTGACGGATTCTATCACCCCGAAGGGCTCGCCCTGTTCAACCGAAGAATCTACCGGAAACAGCTCCACCGACAGGATCTCGTCCAGTTTGTCCTGGGCATAACCCGTTATCCCCACTGTCGCGATATCTCCATCAATTCGTGCCCATGTATGCTCACTGCTGTAAATCAAATCATCCGGAAATGACATAGGTCAACACCCTCGCAAAGTTATAGCATCCTCAGATCCTTGGACATCTTTGTCAGAATCTCGCATCCATCCTTCTCGACCATGACGGTGTCCTCTATCCTCACCCCCCACAGACCGGGGATATAGATACCGGGTTCCACCGTAATGACCATTCCCTCTTCCAAGACATCTTCCGCCCGTCCAGACAACCGTGGAGGCTCGTGAACGGCAAGCCCCACACCATGCCCGGTTCCATGTGAAAAATAGCCCCCGTACCCCGCATCATCGATATGGCCCCTGGCAATGGCGTCGATATCCCTGCAGGAAACCCCCGCCCTCACCGCATCAGTCGCCTTATCGTGTGCCCCCTTTACGACGGCGTACACAGTGGCCTGCTTCTCCGTTATGCCTCCCACTGCAAAGGTGCAGGTCTCATCCGAGTGATACCCCCGGCACACGGTTCCATAATCTATGGTTACAAAATCACCATCCTGTATCTCGCGGGGACGCGGGGACCGGGGGTCGCGTGGGGAAGGGCCGAGTTGCTGCCGGAGGCCACAATGGTCTCGAAGGATGGCCTTTCACCCCCGGCCTGTCTCATCTTCATCTCCAGGATCGCCATGACATCTCGTTCGGTGATGCCGGATTTGATGTGTTCAAGCGTCCCTTCAAGGGCATGTGCCGCCATCTCCGCAGCCTCCCGGAGGAGGATGACTTCGCCTGCATCCTTTATGACCCGTATGCGCTCTATCGCCCCCGACAGAGGCTTGAGAGAGACACCGGCCGCTCGGTCCTGCAACGTAAGATAGCTGTCCAGTGAGATGGCCAAGGATTCAACCCCCACCACTTTCAGGCCCAGACCGGAGATCAGGCCGACCACCCCGTCCGCTCTATCGCTGAACTCAACGATATCACAACCCGCCGTCTCCTCCTTTGCCTGCGTCGTATACCGACCATCCACAAAAAGCACGGACCGTTCTCTGCCCACAAAAAGGGTTCCTTCGGCCCCGGTAAAACCCGTCAGGTAGCGGATATTCGCCTCTCCGAAAAGAAGAATGCCCTCTACATCAAACCCGGGCAGCATCGACCGTACGCGCCTTACGCGACCATCCAGTCCGGAGGGTTCATGAGTTCTTTCTTTCCTGCAACTCATCGAGCCACCTGTCCAGTTCCTCAACCGCGACCATCCAGTCCGGAGGGTTCATGAGTTCTTTCTTTCCTGCAACTCATCGAGCCACCTGTCCAGTTCCTCAACAACCGGGTTCCACCCCTTCTCGATCAGCCGGCGCACATGTCCGGCATATTCCCTGGCCTCGCCGTTTTCCGGATCACCTTCCAGTATCCTGTCAATAACATCCCCGGCCATACGGAAGTGCCCCTGCCTCACATACAGCCTGGCCAGGGTAATGGTATTAAAATCATCCGACAGGGCAGGCCCAATCTCTTCCCCATCTGTGCTGTCGGCATTCTGCAACAATGTTATCTTCTCAGATACGCGCCGCGCCGCGCCGGTATCGGCATTCAGCACCACAAACCTCAGATAGGAACGTATCGCCTCTTCATCCATCCCCTCCCGCCGGTACGCGTCTCCCAGAACCTCATACACCTGCGACTGATCCCGTATGATAGCATGCCACTGCTCAATGATCTCTTCAGCCTCTGCCGGTCTGCCCATCCGGATTCGACACGATGCCCCGATAAGATGGGCGTCCATGTCCCCCGGAAGGAGTTTCAGTCTGGCATCCGCAAGGGCAATGGCATCATCATACCGTCCCTCGTCCATATCTGCCGAAGCATCCGACAAAAAAATCCTTCTATCCTCAAGATATGTTTCGTCCATAACCTTCCATCAATCCGGGTTTTATTACCGGTAATTTCCTGAAAAATCAATTGACATACTTCATACCGCAGTGATATCTCTCTTACCCTTATTTACAAAACTGTTGCAATGAAAATTTAATATGACTTCACCAAATATTCAATTCATAAAATACCTTTTTGTGGCATCCCTGCTGTTGGCAAATATCCTGGCGTCCAAGATCATCATGGTGGGAGGGTTGGTGCTCCCCGCGGCGATCATTCTGTACCCTCTCACCTTTCTCTTCACCGATGTTGTGGCTGAGGTGGAAGGGAAAAGGAGCGCCGGCGCCCTTATCATGACGGGGTTTTATCTGTCACTGTTCATGGTGGTTGTAATACTGGCCGGCAAGCTTCTCCCGCCGGCGGAATTCTGGAAGCACCAGGAGGCATACAACATCATCCTCGGATCGACACCGAGGATCGTCCTGGCATCGATGGTGGCCTATCTGATCTCGCAGAATCACGACATCTGGGTTTTTCACTGGTTGAGAGAAAAAACGGCAGGGAGACACCTGTGGCTGAGGAATAACCTCTCGACGATCGCATCCCAGATGATCGACTCCGTCCTGTTCATAGGCATAGCCTTCTGGGGCACCGTCCCTCCGGCGACGATCGGTATGATGATTCTTAGCCAGTATATCGTCAAGGTGGGCATCGCCCTTCTTGACACCCCGCTCTGCTATCTGTTAGTGAGGCTGTATGGAAGCGATAGAAAACATCTACAGGAAGCGTGAGTATGAGGTTGTCATACGGTTCCCGGAATTTACCTGTCTGTGTCCGATGACGGCGCAGCCCGATTTCGCGGAGATACTGATAACGTACACCCCGGACGCCTCTCTGGTCGAACTCAAGTCTCTGAAGATATACCTGAATTCCTACCGTGACAGGGGAATCTTTCACGAAGAGGCGGTCAATACGATCATCGACGATTTCGTCGGGACGATACACCCTCGAAAAGTCGAGGTTGTCGGTACCTTCAACGTGCGCGGCGGCATACACACGACGGTACGTGCACAACACCCCGATCCCTCGCAAAAATAAGGAACGCCCCGCAAGAGGATCACGGGGTTGTCACTCCTCCTCCGTGATGATCTTCGGGGTGACAAATATCAGAAGCTCCCTCTTGGCATTGCTGACCGTCTTGTATTTGAACAGCCAGCCCAGAACGGGTATCTGTGACAGCCACGGAACACCCGACATCGTCTCGTCTTCAGTCGTCTTATAGACACCGCCGATAACGATTGTATCCCCATCCCTGAGCACGACGGTTGACTCCACCGAGCTGGTGTTGATGGCGGGGTTCTCGGCACGGTTGCCGTCCGTATTGGTCTGCCAAACCGCGTAGTCGTTACTGGCATTCACCACTATGGAAACTCTCCCCTCGTGAGTGATCGTCGGCGTCACCTCCAGCTTTAGAACCGCATCCTTGAATTCCGTCGTTGTGTTGCCGTCGCTATCGGTAGTCGTATAGGGAATTTCCTCGCCCTGTTTTATCGTCGCCGTCACGCTGTCAAGCGTGGTGACCTTGGGGGAGGAAATGATCTTGCCATCACCGGTGGCCTCAAGGGCCGACAACTTGGCATCCAGGATCATCTTGCTCGTTCCGAACAGCAGGCCGATTGCCGGTGTGGTGACACCGGTAGCGGCAACCGATGGGAAATTGACCGCCACATTGCTGCCGGTCAAGCCAACCCCCGTGCCCGGGATCGAGGTCAATTTCCCGGAGGACGCACTCCCCATCCCCATGGCGAAATTCCCTGACTCTAGTCCTGCCCCCCACCTGACACCCAGTTCCTTTGCAAAGGTTGTGTTCACCTCTACGATCTTTGCCTCTATGGAGATCTGCCTGAGCCTGCCCTGGGCCACATCCTTCTTTTTCTGCTCCTCCTCGGCCTTCTTGAGCTTTTCAAGGGGCAAAACGGTTATTACCACCCCGGACTGCTTTTTCCCGAGACCGTTTATCTCCAGGACGGCATCGAGGGCCTGGTCCCAGGGAACATTCTTCATGTGCACCGTCACCTCGGCCTTTACATCCGGCCCCGCAATGATGCTCAGGCCGCTTATCTCCGATAGCAGTCTAAACACGCTCTTTATGTCGGCCTCCTGAAAATCGAGAGAGACCTCTTCACCGGTGTACTGGCTGTCCTTCTCCGGCTGTGGCTCCTTGTTCCGACTTTCCCCCTTTGTCCCCGGTTTTGGGAGGGCCTGGGTGAAATATGCCCCATCAGGATCCGCTTCGTAGGAGAGGGCGGAGACATCAAAATCAACAACCACCCGTGCACCATCCTTCCGGTACCGGTAGGGAACCATCCTCTTCAGAAGCAGACGCGCTCCGGCCGCCTTCTCTCCCTCCGTTACCAGGTTATAGAGAACTGCCCGCTGAAGGACTCTCAGGCCGTCAGCGCTGTACTCCTTTTTCGTCCCCTCCGGGACAAACACACCCCTCAGGGTTATCAGCAGCTCGGTGTCCGATTCCCTTGATATCTCAAAATCGGCTGTGTCGGAAAGGAGTATGGACACCCGCTCCTTTCCCTGTATCCTTTCAAGGATTACGTTTCTGACAGAGGTGATGCCTGCCTCTTTTTCAGACTGCTGCTGCGCGGGAGAAGTCCCCGCAGAGGTTGTGTCTCCTACGGTGGCACAGCCGGACAGGAAGAGCAGCCCCAGTATGAAACAAAGGACAAAGGGAGCTATGGTTTTCTCTGATTTCATGGATTTCCCCCATTTTTTTTGAGCGCAAGGATGACTCGTTCCGTGTGTACAGTTCCCGAAAAATCTTTTATCTTCTCCACCACGACTACACTGTCGCGGAGTATCTTCATCACCCTGCCCCCATTGATTCCGAGACGGGTGCCCCTGCGAAGGGTATACCGCTTCCCTTGAGGTGTCTTTACGATGGCAATCTTTTTATCTGCGGTCCAGAGAATCCCGGTAAGGCGAAACTCGTCCACAGAGAATCTCTGGAGGGGGGGAAGGACACTATCTTCTTGAGGCTCGTCGGTTTTTTGTGTTTGTCCCGTCTTTTTTTCTTTTTCCACTATCTCAATAAACGGTTTGAAGGGGTCCGGTTTCCCCTCCGGGTCGTATCGATAGGCACCGGGATCCCTCTTCCCCGTATCGGCACACAGGTCCGGAAGCGTCGCAGGAAAAAGAAACAGCACTGCAGCTACCGCGGCAGTCCACAACAGCGGGTGGTTATTTTTTCTCTTCATCCGGTTTCTCATTCGCCGTCTCTTCCAGAAACATGTATATCTTCATAAGGCAGTCGGCCTGCAGGAGCGCGTCCCTTCCCGTTCCTTTTTTGATTGCAACATCGGTTATGGTGGCTATGCGCGGGAGGTGTGCCACGCTGTCAAAGAAAACGGCTATATCATTGTACCGTCCCGCAATGGCAATCTTGACCGGTATCTCGGCATAAAATTCCTTTGGAACGGGGGCCATCGGTTCGAAAAGGATAAAATCGAGTCCGGCGTTCCTCCCCGCTTCGGAGACGGAGGTGAGCAGGTGTGGAATCTCCTTCTGCTCCGGGAGCTTGGCCAGGATGGTTTCCAGATCCATCTTCAGTACGGCTATCTCTTTCCTGTGCCGCTCTACCTGCCCCACCACGTTCTGCCGCGTTGCTATCTGCCTGCCCATGGTCTCCAGGGTTTCTCCCAATTGGGTCTTCCTCTCGGAGACCGGCTGAAGAAAATAAAACCAGTAGAAATAACCAAGGAGAAGAAGCACGCCAAGGAGTATCATCAGCTTTTTTCCGCCGGACAGGCGCCGTATGTCATCCAGGTCTATCGCCATCCGTCATCCCTCCTCCGCCGCGCACAGGAGGACAAATCCCATCATCCTTACCCCTGCAACAATCGTCTGTTTCGACGCAATCAGATCCACGGTTCCGATATAGGGAGAGGCCTCGAGCCTTTTCATGAATTGTGCTATCGCCGGATTATTGACAGCCACCCCCTCCACACGCAGCCTTGTGCCCTTCTTGGTGATACTGGTGAGCCATTCCGTCTGCGGGGAAATCCTGGAGGCAAGTTCATCCATGATATGTATCGAATCGG
>JAFCZZ010000296.1 GCA_019314085.1 Deltaproteobacteria bacterium
GGAATGGGTTCTTTTGCATTGGGGATAAAGAGGGCGCTGCCTGCCTCAATTGTGGTGTCGGGCAGATTGTTCGCCCTGGCGATCTCATCGGGATCGCAGTTGTAGGCCCGTGCTATTCTCCACAGGGTTTCACCCTTCTTCACATTGTGATACACGCCGCCCGTCTTGGACGTTGTCGCACAGGCGGTGATGAAGATGAGAATCAGGAGAAATATAAAAAGTGTTTTTCTGTCGTGTAACATAGTTCCTCGATTATAAAATATATTTGATTAATATAAAACCCCCAACCAGAAGCACCACAAAGACAAAGGCCAGGATATTGAAATAACGTTCTATAAACAGCTTGATACTTGGGCCGAACTTGTATATCAGCCACCCCACCAGGAAAAACCGCGCGGACCTGCTTATCGCTGAAGCGATAAAAAAGATGATGAAGTTTATCTTGAACGCGCCCGCGGATATGGTGAAAACCTTGTAGGGAATAGGCGTAAAACCGGCTATCCCGACGGCCCACGCATTATAACGGTTGTACAGGTCGCCTACCGCGGCGTATTGCTGTGTAAAGCCGTAAAAATCAACGATACGAAGACCGATCAGGTCCATGAACTGGTACCCGATCACATATCCGATCACACCGCCGAGCAGTGATCCTGCGGAGCAGATCAGTGCGTACCGGAACGATTTGGCCGGGATGGATATCGCCAGGGCGATCAGCAGGACATCAGGAGGTACCGGGAAGAAACTGGACTCCGCCAGCGCGAGAAGAAAAAGGGCCCACGATCCGTACGGCGTTTCAGCCCAGTGGAGAACCCAGTCGTATAGTCTTCTCAGCATATCCTACATCAATCCTTCCACCCGTGCTCTCCTATGAGGGCAACAAAGCGACATCCGCAGAGATCTTCCGTTCTGAAATCACCCGGCTCTTCAGATAGATGCGTTACCTTCACCAGTGTTTGTGCGCTTCGGCCTCCTACGGGAATGATCAGTTTTCCCCCGACGGCCAGTTGTTCCGTGAGAGTTTCGGGGATCTTCGGCGCCCCGGCGGTGGTGAGGATCGCATCGAAGGGGGCCTCTTCACTCCAGCCGTATGTCCCGTCTCCGACCCTGAACAGAATATTGTAATAGTGGAGCGCGTCCAGTATCCGTTGCGCCCTAAAGGCAAGGGGAGCTATCCTCTCGATCGAGAATACCCTCTCGGCCAGTTCCGCCAGGATGGCCGTCTGATATCCGCAGCCGGTTCCTATCTCCAGGACCTTTTCGGTCCCCTTCAATGCAAGCGCTTCGGTCATGAGTCCAACGATATAGGGTTGCGAGATGGTCTGCCTGGAACCTATAGGCAGAGGGCCGTCGGAATATGCCTGCTCCTGGAGACCCTCATCCACGAAGAGATGTCTCGGGACCGCCGCCATTGCCTTTAATACCCTCTCATCTGAGATGCCCCTCGCCATAAGCTGGGTATTGATCATCCGGGTTACTTGTCTGTTATGTCTGTTCACAGGTTCTGCTCAAATGTTTTCTCTTGGGGGGGATCCTGTATATCTTTTCGACCCATGTGTGCCTCCGAAACCCCATAGCCTCTCGTGTGATGATGAGATAGCGATATCTCAAGTTGGCATACTCTCGCGCCCTGTTATATTGGGATATCTCACTGTTTGTCTTGGCATATACTGTTTCGATAGTCCCCGGTTCTTTATTTTCAGTGAGCGTATTGAGATTTTCTATACCGCTGTCGACAAGCTTTCTGATAGAGACCAGTTTCCGGAGGGCATCGGACAGCGCTTCACCCGTGCGGTAAAGAACATCGGCCCTTTCCTGAAATATCTCCTCTGCTGTCTTTTCGAATCCAGTTTTCTGCATATCATATCTTTACGGCTATGGGAGGGTGCGGATACGAAAGATACGAGTAGCTACCATGTAGAGGGCCGGTTTTCAACAAAAAAGCGTCTTGCCTTGAGCGATTGACTTTGTTCGGGATGTCACTATACTATAGACATGTATAGATCAGACGATTGACAGAGGAGAAACAGAGATGGAGATGAAAATAGGCGCTGCGGTGATTGCTCTTTCCTTGGGGGATATAACGAGGGAAGAGACAGCTGCCATCGTGAATGCCGCAAATTCAGGACTCCGGGGCGGCGGGGGAGTGGATGGTGCTATACACCGGGCGGGAGGGCACTCCATCATGGAGGAGTGTAGAGAGATCGGTTCCTGTCCCACCGGTCAGGCGGTGGTTACCGGAGGGGGAAACCTCACAGCCCGGTATGTGATACACACCGTGGGACCGGTGTACCGGGGGGGGAGCCGGGGAGAGGCGGATCTCCTGAAGAGCGCTTACCGGGAGAGCCTCAAACAAGTGACGAACAAGGGATTGGAAAGCGTATCTTTCCCCGCGATCAGCGCGGGTGTGTACGGCTATCCCCTGGAGGAGGCAGCGCACATCGCCCTCACAACCGCCATCGATTATGTGAAAAACCATCAGGAGATAGGTCTGGTCCGATTTGTCCTATTCAGCCAGGATATATACGATGTATTCCTGAGTGAACTGAAAAAACTGATGTGATGGAGTCCCCGCAGGAATGTTTCTTGCTAATAATACTCTTTGGTCAAGGAATGTGCTCCCATGGACAGGGTCACAGGGAATAATTATGGGGAATCGGTGCCCCCTCGGCCATGAACAGGAGTGTCAATTTTCTTGACATACCAAGACGATGAAGATAGCATACGCGATTTCTCACATCTCTTTCTGGAAGGGTAGTATAGATGGCGGAAGGTAATAATATACAGAGAATTCTGGTTGCCAACAGGGGCGAAATAGCCCTGCGGCTGATTCGAACGATCAAGGAACTGGGACTTGAGGCCGTGGCCGTTTACGAGAAACCGGATAAGGAAGCGCTTTTCATCAGATCTGCGGATGACGCTATCATGATAGGCGATGGTCCGCGGAAGGATTATCTCGACATTGACAGGATGATCTGGGCGGCCCGCAAGAGTGGTGCCGATGCGATACATCCCGGATACGGGTTTCTTGCGGAGAACCCCGATTTCCCCAGCGCCTGCGCCGAGGCCGACGTCACCTTCATAGGACCTCCCTCCAGTGTAATCCATGACCTGGGTAACAAGATCGTTGCCCGAAAAATCATGAAAAGGGCGGGGATACCAATAACCCCAGGTACCGGCAACCTTGCTCCGGGGGAAGAAGGGGTGCGGGAGGCGACTGTCTTCGGTGATAAATATGGATATCCCCTTATGCTGAAGGCCTCGTCCGGCGGCGGGGGGAGAGGGATTCGAAAGGTTGATGAGGCAGAGGACCTGTTGGTTCAGATACCCCTGGCACGGTCGGAGGCCCTGCATGCCTTTAACGACACGAATATCTACATCGAGAAATGTATCGAGAATCCCCGCCATGTCGAAATTCAGATACTGGCAGATCAGCACGGGAAGGTCATTCATCTCGGCTCGCGGGATTGTCCCATCCAGCGCAGACACCAGAAGCTGATAGAGA
>JAFCZZ010000297.1 GCA_019314085.1 Deltaproteobacteria bacterium
CCCCTGCCCGACGAGAAGGGACGATCCAGAGGCCTGGGTATGATGTTCAACATGATGAACGAATCCCGGATCGGTACGGGACACAACTCCAACACGCAGGCCGCGGTGGCCTACTCTTACGCTTCCCGGTTTGCCACGGAACGCATCCAAGGCAGGCCTTTCGGTGATGCGAAGGCAGAGCGGGTTCCCATCATCAAACATGAGGACATCAGGCGGATGCTCCTCGATATGAAGGCTCTCACCGAGGGTGTCAGGGCCATGATCTTCAAGGGCTTCTACTATCTTGATATAGCCGGAAACGCGGCCGACACAGAGAAGGCCAAGGCCTGCGCCGGTCTGGCGGCGGTGCTGACACCGCTGGTCAAGGGATACGGGAGCGAGGTGAGCCTCGGCGTGATCGCGGAGGCGATGCAGGTGCTGGGCGGCGTCGGCTATACCACCGAATATCCCATCGAACAATTGATGCGCGACTCGAAGATCCTGACCATCTGGGAAGGTACCACTTTCATCCACGGGAACGATCTGGTGGGTCGTAAGATGAGAATGGAAGGAGGCATCCCCTTTGACAACTGGATGTCCACCATCAAGGGGTTTATCGATGCCAAGGGAGACACTCCCGGCCTTTCCGCGGAGATAGGACGGCTTCAGAAGGCGTACGACTGCGTCGAGGAGATACGCGCGCTCTACGGCACGTGGTACGCGAATATGGACGGAAAGAAAGAGTTTATCCCCCTCAACGCGGTTCGTGTGATGACGATATGCGGGCAGGTTCAGGTGGCTCAGTGCCTGCTTGAGCAGGCCGTCATTGCCGCGGGGAAGCTTGCGGACCTTCCTGAAGATCATTTCGACCGCCCCTTCTACGAGGGGAAGGTGGCCAGCGGTCGGTACTATGCCAACCAGGTCCTGCCCACCGCGTTTATGCTTACGGAAATGATCAAGAGCGAGGATCGGACCTGCCTGGACTGCCCGGAGGACGCCCTCATTGTCAAATAGGCCGCGTGCCCGGGTGCTGTTTTTGATAGATAATAAAAATTCTGGATAAGGAGTCATTGAGCATGAAAGAGATTTATCTTGTTGATGGTGTCAGAACGAGGTCCTGGTTTACGAATGTCCGGGCCGATGACCTCGCAGTACGGGTCATAAACGAACTGATTCGGAAAACCGGCCTGGAAGACAAGAAAGAGCAGATTGATGATGTAATCCTGGGCGGGACCGCCCTGATGAATGATATGGGTTCGAACATCGGTCGCTACGCGGGCATCATGGCGGGTCTCCCCCACAGCGTACCGGGGTGTACCATTGACCGTTTCTGCGCCTCGGGATTGCAATCGATCGCGAATGCCGTTGCGGCCATCAATATAGGATGGATGGATTTGATTGTCGCAGGGGGCGTGCAGCATATGACCCACGTCCCCATGGGAACGGGATCATCCCCCAACCCCCTGCTTGGAGAATTCTGCGATCCCCGTATGGTATCGATGGGGTACACGGCGGAGATGGTGGCCCGGGACTTTAATATCAGCAAGGAGAAGCAGGATAAGATGTCTGTGGAAAGCCATGCCAAGGCCCATAAGGCAACGGTCGATGGCCTCTTCAAGGAAGAGATCCTTCCCATTGAGGCGGATATCCCCACGAAGGATGGCGGCACGGAGCGGATGGTGGTCGACCGGGATCAAGGCATCCGGCCCGAGACGACGATGGAGACCCTTGCGACCCTCCCCACGGTATTCATGGATGACGAGAGGGCGACCGTCACGGCGGGAAACTCCAGCCAGGTCAATGATGCCGCCGCCTGCGTTCTGGTTGCCAGCAAGGAAAAGTGTGACGAACTGGGGTTGAAACCGAAGCTGCGCCTGATCGACTATGTCGCCGTCGGTGTGGACCCCAAGTATATGGGGATCGGGCCCTCCGTTGCAATTCCGAAGGTCCTGGAACACGCAGGCATGACGATGGACCAGATCGGTCTGTGGGAGGTCAACGAGGCCTTTGCATCCCAGGCAGTCTACTGCACGGAGAAACTCGGCATCCGCGACCACGAGCTGCTCAATCCGCGGGGGAGCGGTATCTCTCTGGGCCACCCCTTAGGGTGCACGGGGACCAGGATCGCCGTCACCCTCATGCACGAGATGTCCTCCTATGGTGTCCGGTATGCCGTCGAGAGCATGTGCATCGGCCACGGCCAGGGGGCCGCGGCGATTTGGGAGTGGGTTGGATAAGGAACCTTGGCCTTTGTGGCAAGAGCCAAAGTATAGTATATAGCGAAACAAAATATACGGAAAAGGAGTATACCAATGGCAAAGGAATTACCGCTGGAAGAGATCAAGAAGCTTGTGGGGACGGAGGTTTACGTTTCCGGTTGGAAGAAAATCGAACAGGATCAGATCAATCAGTTTGCCGGGGCCACGGAGGACCACCAGTGGATTCATGTGGATCCGGAGAAGGCGGCTAAGGGGCCCTTCGGCACGACGATTGCCCACGGGTTTCTGACCCTGTCGCATATCCCCTTTTTCAGCTACCAGGGCGCCGTCACGCCGGTGGGGGCGAAGATGTCGATCAATTACGGCCTGAACAAGGTCAGATTTCTCAATCCGGTCGCTGTGGGATCCAAGATACGGGACCGAATCGTTCTCGCACAGGTTGAGGAACAGCAGGGGGGACGGATCCTCATAACGACGACCCATACGATCGAGATCGAGGGACAGGAGAAACCGGCCTGTGTCGCCGAGTCCCTTGGTCTGGTTTTTGTCTGAAACATGCTAAAAAAAGGAGAAAAAACACGATGAGAACAAAAGAGCAGTATCTTGAAGGTTTGAGCAAGATGAAGAGGAACCTTTATTACAACGGTGAGAAGATAGGGCGTGACAATGAAGACTTCACTCCGAGTTACAATATTATGGGAACCACCTTTGAACTTGCCGCGAAACCGGAATATGAGGGATTCCTGACGGCGACGTCACACCTGACCGGTGAAAAGATCAACCGGTTTACGCATATTCACCAGAACAAGGAAGATCTGCATAATAAACAGGATATGACACGCCTGTACTGTCAGCATGTGGGTGGTTGTGTCCAGCGGTGCATGGGCGTTGACGCGGCGAATGCCATCTATACCGTCTCCTACGAGGCAGACAAGTCAAACAAAGGAGCTACCCAGTATCACGAGAATTTCAAAAAATGGCTGGAGCGGTTTCAGACGGAAGACCTGGTGGGATGCTGCGCCCAGACCGACGTCAAGGGCGACCGGATGCTGCGTCCCCACCAGCAGCCCGATCCCGACTCCTACGTCCATGTGGTCGAAAAGAACAAGGACGGAATTATTGTCTCCGGCGCCAAGGTCCACATCTCGGAATCGGCCATTGCCGATGAAATCCTGGTGGTACCAACGCGCGCTTTGCTCAAGGAAGACAAGGATTATGCCGTCTCCTTTGCCATCCCCGGTGACTGGGACGGTCTGAAGCATCTGGTGACGATCCACAATTTCCGTGACCGAAAGCATTTTCCCAAGGGATTCAACGGTGGGAGCAACGATTCCTACCTGATATTCGACAACGTCTTCGTCCCCTGGGAACGGGTCTTTTTGTGCGGTGAATACCAGCATGGCGGACTCCTGGCGCTCCTCTTCGCCCTCTTTCATCGTCACAGCTACTCGGGTTGCAAACCGGCCCTGGGAGACCTGCTGCTGGGGGCCTGCGCCCTGGCCGCCGATGCCAACGGCATCCGCAAGGCCAAGCATGTTCAAGGAATGTTCGCTGAGATCATCAAGGTAAGCGAGCTGGGATACGCCGCCGGTTTTACCGCCTCCGAGCTGGGAAAGCCTGAAGTCTTCATGCCCGGCGTGGGGTTTATTCCCTATGGACCGGGTAACTATATCCCCAACTCTATTTATTGCAATGTGGGACGCTGCCTGACCGGCGAGGCCGTCTTTCACGAGATGGAAATGCTGGCCGATATTTCAGGAGGTATTCCTGCCACTTTCCCCTACGAAGCTGAATTTGTTAATCCCGAGACGGCGGAGTTCGCCAAGAAATACATCACCCGAAGCTCTAAGATGTCACCGGAGAACCAGGCACAGCTGTGGCGTCATGTCGGCGACCTGGCCTGCTCTGGTAAGGGGGGTATTGCAAACTTCGGCGCGCTCCATGGCGGCGGATCTCCCCGGATGGAAACCATCGCCATCACGACCCAGTACGATATCGAAGCCCGCAGGGAGGTTGTGCGAAAGATCGCGGGGATGACGAAGGATTGATGCTCCGGCATCAATTGTAGAGAGGGCAGGGCTGCAATCGTGCAGCCCTTGCGAGGGAGTTGAGACGATGATCACGAAAATCTTTGTTGCCGGCGCGGGGCTGATGGGAGGCGGAATCGCCCAGGTCTGCGCGCAGGCGGGGTATGAGGTAACGATCCGCGACCTGACCGGGGAACTCATCGAAAAGGGACTTAAGTCGG
>JAFCZZ010000298.1 GCA_019314085.1 Deltaproteobacteria bacterium
CAGATGTCGGTTATCCACGGTAAGTTGTTCAGAGTGAAGGAGGGCGCCTCCGATAGAGAAATTTACAACCTCCACCGGTATCTGGTCACGAAAATCAGGAAACCGTACCTCAAGGAAGGCATCCCAACGAACAGTATGCCTTTTAGCAAGCCTCCGTTCCCTGCCCTTATAAAGAAATCCGAGGAGTTGCATGCGTACTTTCCTTCCCGCTTCTTAAAACCACCAACTCTTTTAGTTAATCGGCAGATATTCCCTATAACATGAGCGATACGGCAAAATTTTGCTTATTTTTTACAAAAAACAGGTAAGGCATCCCCTTATTTTAAAAACAAAAGCCCCGTTTCTCTTTTCGAAAAGCAGGGCTTTCAGAACCGTACCATAATTCCCCCCGGTTACAGTCGATCAAAGCACGTTACAATATATTGAAGATTCTATATAACACGTTAACCGGTTAACGCTATCATGATTGTTTGTCAAGAAGTTTCAAAGATAATGAAGATTTCAGACAAGCTCGGGAGGAAAGGGAACCCCGGTTTTTACGAAGACCGTACATTTCCCCTGGCGAAAGAGGCAAAGATGCCGCCCGTACAGAGGATACCGAATACGGCAAAGGCGATTCTGAAGCTGGTCAGGAAAAGGGCGGGGTCTGTTTGACGGAGTTCCGTATTACCGACAAACAGGGCGATCAGCAGGGTCACAATAGTCATGCTCGTAGCCATCCCGATCATGCGCATGGTTGAAACCGCTGACGCGGCAACCCCATAAAATTGTTTATCTACCGATCCCATAATCGCGTTGGTATTTGGTGAGGAAAACAGGGCGAAACCGAAACCTATGAGTGCCAGGTTCAGTGCGATCATCCAGACAGGTGTGGAGGCGCCAAGAAGTGTGAAGAGGAAAAGGCCCAGCGCGTTAAGCCCCATTCCGCATGAAGCAACGATACGGGGCTCGATCCTGTCTGAAAGCGATCCGGCGAATGACGAGAATAGCGCCATGATGATTGGTTGCGCGAGAAGGATGAGACCGGCTGTCTGGGGACTGTATCCCCGGATTACCTGGAGATACAGAGAGAGGAGGAACCCGATAGCAAATGTTGCGCTGTAATTGATCATCGCGGCCAGATTGGAAAAGGCAAAGACAATGTTATGGGAGAAGAGCCGCATGTCTATGAGAGGGAAGGGGACCCTTGATTCGAGAAGGATAAAACCCGTCATGAGGATTACGCCGGCTATCAGAATATACTTTGCCCATGGTGTACTGTAGATTGATGACATACCGTACAAAAGCGCGGCCAGTCCGAACATATAGAGCATGCTGCCGGCGATATCGAATTTCCCTCCCCGCTCGCTGATCGATGTATCCCGCACACGGACCAGGATAAACACAACAGAGGCCAGACCAAGAAAAGCGGTGAAGTAAAAGATGCTTCTCCATCCCAGATGCTGACATATGAATCCTCCGAGAACAGGCCCGAGTGAAAGGCCGGTATAGGTGGCCGTAACGGCCAGCCCCATTGCCTTTCCCCTCTCCCCGGGCGGATAGGCGGCAGAGATTATTGCCATCCCTGTGGCGTATATCATGGAAGCCGTTATTCCCTGTAGTACCCGGAAAAGAATGAGCGAGGCATTCGACCACGAAACCGCGCACAGAAACGTGAAGATTGTAAAGCCTGCCGTTCCCAGGAGAAAGATCCTTTTTCTCCCTGCCATATCGGCAATTCTTCCCATGGGCAGCAGAAAGACGGCCGACGCCAGGATATACCCGGTGACAATCCAGCTCAGAACAAGGGCGCTCCCCGCGAATTCCTCCCCGATTAAGGGTAATGCCAGATTTGTTGAACTGCCGATGAACGTCGTAAAAAAAGATGTCATCATAACGGAGATAACGATGCTCTTCTCCGGCAGTACAGTTTTGTTACTTACTTCTCTTGTATGTTTTTCCATCCGTAAAAATAAATCTCCATAGGATCTTCTACAACACAGTGGCGAATCAACGATTGTTCTTAATAGATATCTTAATCCAATATATTACTACTGAATTCTCATCGATTTATTCTGGAATAACTGTCTATATCTCAATAGAAAAACAGGGTCAAACCTTTATCCTTTTTTGAAGGGGGTGGCGTCGGTCAGGATGTCCGATGGATTTCGAAGCGTATACCCCCCCCCAAAAAGCTTTCCCTTTTGATGCATGATAGTGTATGTAAAAATAATATTCATGAAGGTAACAAAAAATTCAGCAAGAGATCATAATATCTTAAAACGTGGTTGATATCTCAGGAAAGGAGAATGGAATGAACTTTTTGATCCAACCCAAGAAGTACAAAAGCCTTATGACGGACAAGGGGTCTCGGGCCATCATGGACAAGACCGTTGCCTTTTTCGAGAAGATGGGCAAAGAGAGGCTTTTGGATGATTACAACAAGAAGGTCTGGTATGAGGAATTTATCGGGTTTATCGGCAAGGAACAGATCTTCGCCAAACTGCTCACCCCCAAGGAATACGCGGGGGGTGATCCTGACTGCCGGTGGGATACGGCCCGTAACAGCGAATTCAGCGAACTGCTTTCATTTTATGGTCTTGGTTACTGGTACTGCTTCCAGGTGAGCATTCTCGGCCTCGGACCCATCTGGATGAGCCCCAACGAGAAGGCAAAACAGAAGGCGGCCGCCCTCCTGAAGAAGGGGGCGATATTCGCGTTTGGCCTGTCGGAGAGGGAACACGGGGCGGACATCTATTCTACCGAAACGACCCTTACCCCCAAGGATGACGGAACCTGGGTTGCCAATGGCGAAAAATACTATATCGGCAACGGTAACGAGGCGGAGATGGTCTCCACCCTGGGCAAGATCAAGGATGGCACGGACGACTACACCTACTTTGTCACCAATTATCACAACAAGGCCTATGAGCTGAAGAAGAATGTCATCTCCCATCAGGAGTATGTCTCGAACTTCGCGCTCCATGATTACCCCATTACGGAAGACGATATCCTGTCCCGTGGTTCTCACGCATGGGATTCGGCACTGAACACGGTCAACGTCGGCAAATTCAACATTGGCCCGGCTTCCATCGGTATTGTCGAGCACTGTTTCTACGAGGCCATCACCCACGCCTCCAACCGAATCCTCTACGGCTTCAGTGTAACCAACATGCCCCATGTACGGAAGAACTTCATGGACGCGTGGCTCCGTCTCGTGGCCATGAAGACGTACCAGCGCCGCTCTACCGACTATTTCCGGGGCGCCAACGAGAACGACCGGCGCTATCTCCTCTACAATCCCACGAGCAAGATGAAGGTAACCCTGCAGTCCGAAGATATTATCAATCTGCTCTGGGATGTAATCGCTGCCAAGGGATTTGAAAAGGATACCTATTTTACCATTGGCGCTGTCGATGTCCGGGGGCCATCCAAACTTGAAGGCACGGTTCACGTCAATGTGCAGCTCATCCGCAAGTTCATGAAGAATTACTTCTTTCCAAACTTGAAGGCACGGTTCACGTCAATGTGCAGCTCATCCGCAAGTTCATGAAGAATTACTTCTTTGACCCGGTCGAGTATGCCCCCGTGGCGCCCGACTTCTCGATGAACGATGACACGTTTCTGTTTAACCAGGGTCCGACAAAGGGCCTGGGAAAGGTCCGGTTCCACGACTACAGGCCCGTGTTTGAATCCTTCAAGGACCTGCCGAACGTGGCAACCTTCATCAAACAGGTCGAGATCTTGAAGGAGATGCTGGAAAAGGCAGGCCCGGACAAGGCCCAGGATATGGATCCCTCATGGTCCCTGCCGCTGGGAGAGATGTTCGCCATCGTGGTCTACGGGCAGCTCATC
>JAFCZZ010000025.1 GCA_019314085.1 Deltaproteobacteria bacterium
GCTGTGCCGCGCGATGCAGAGAAAACATAGGCCTGGGGGGTATCCACACACCGTACATATATTACTACAAATAATATTCACCAGTCGGATGAAAAGGATCGGCCGGGGAGGTGTGGATTAGAGAGCACCCCCCAAGTGGAAATACAGGCCATCCTTAGCCGGAGGTCGAATACCAGGCATCCGGAGCATGAGCCAGCAGGCGGCGGGCAATCACAAAGAGATCTGAGGCATGGTAAACCGGGAATCCGGGACAATCGCCGGGGTCCCCACCGGAAATCAAGGCGGGGTGAGTCAATAGTTCATCCATTTTTGGCCGGCGGTTGGCAGAACTGGACCGAAAGGTAAGCGGGCCATCGGCCGGTATTCGTGGATAGTTTAGACCACATACAAATAACCCGAATGATTACCGATACCGGCCGGAAGTGGGCATTAAAACAGATTGTGATTCAGCGCCGGTCAAAGTTCCAATGACCGGAACGAGGTTATCGACCATCAGCGGGGAATCTCTACAATAGAATATCTGGAATATAGAGCATACAGCGGTGGGAAGGGCTACCATCCCATCGCGGAACGTCACCACCTATCTGTGATTTACTACAGATCGGCATCACAACCGATACCGGGTGGGTGTCCCATCCCCGCACACAGCAGGGGCGGCATGGAGGGCCGCCATATAGTTCAGGACCATGGCACCAGCATCACCGGGAAGATCTGGATCAGGTGGCGGGGATCCCCTGGGAAGGGATGGCCGATACCGCCCATCTGTTTCACTTAAATCAGACCCGGAATCAAAGAGGGCAACAGGGAAGGACCAGCGGCTTATAGAACGGGACCGCGTAAAAGGGAGAAGACAGCGGGCTGTTCAGAACAGACGCGAACACTTCCAGACAACGGGGTAATCACAGACCAACATCACCCACCATCTTTCCCGGGCATCCGGTCATGTTCCACTGACCTATGGTAACATTATAGATGTTCCGATCTAAAGTTGTAGTATGTCACCCAAGATCGACAAACATCAGGCCGGACTACGATCTGGCACTGTGACTTACAGTCACAATAGTATAGAGGAAGACCACAGGTATAACACTTTTGATGTAATCTCACGACACCCACAGTGTCATGAGGAGACACTATCACGACACCCCAATTCCGGGACGGATGAAGGCAGCGGACGTCTGCCATCTCCGGCCGCGCCGGATGACGGCGCACCAGACATCCTCCGTGTCCCGCCACAGGAGGTCGTGAGCAGTCTGCGGACCATCCTTGGACTTTATTATAAGACCGGCAATCACGAATTTGACCTGCCGCACAATCTCCGGTTTGTCATCACCAGCCAACTGTTGAATGTATGCAAATACACCGTCCAGGAGACCGTCTGGATCCTCAAGAACCTATCCATAATCGATGTTCCGGAAGACCGTCTGGAGCGTGAAGCGCGGGATTGGTCGGATCGGGGATACGCATTCGGGACATATGACGCATTTTCCGGCCGTGTTCTGAATGGGATGGTATTCCGGTCGGACAATGAGAGACGGCGTTTCGAAAACATGCTTCACCGTCTATATGAGACCTTCGAGAGGTGGAGAGATGCAAACAAAGAGGTTTCAGAGAACCGCGGCATTCACCGGCGGGTACTTGCCCGGCTAACGGACGGGATCGCGGAAGATAGACTCTTCAAGCACATATATAACACCGCACAGGATGCCACATATATCTGTAAACCAGGTGGCACAGAGCAGTTAGACCAGAAGAAGGCCGGAGTTTCCGCCTATACATCACTGGAAGCCATCAAGACTCGTTATCTGCGGGAGATCGGCAAAAGGAGATTCGAAAGGTCCGATTACGAGCCGTTCACCCGATACGCAATTTCAACAATTCGGGAGATACTGACCAGGAACAAAGATCTGCTGGTCCTGGATTTTGACTACAGCGATGGGGCATCCTTGGAGGAGAACCGGGAAGCCAACCGGGCGGCGTCGGAATACGCGTTCGAGACCCTCACCCGAACCGGGCTGGATATTGTCTGGCACAGCACCGGCGGGAAAGGCCATCAGATTAAGGTGTATCTTGGTAGAGTGCCGTTGGAATCTGCGGAGAAAGAATGGCTGAAAGGGCTGGTTGTTAACCTGGCTAAAAATCTGGGAGAGGAGGTATTCAAGCATTTTGGCACACCTGTTGAGATAAAAGACGGTTCAAACACCTATATCTCGCTATGGTATGGCCGGCACCGGAAGACCGGGGATCCAAAAGAAATCCTTGGGGCATCCCACCAAAACATCGGTCGAATCCGGGATTGGGTCATCGAGGAATCCGGAATCCATCTGGATGTCTCCATACCGTTACAGAAGCCGCCGCTGGAAGTCGCCATCCAGCTGAACCGATGCGTGGCTAATGTTCGACCAGACAGCCGGCCGGCGGTCATCCAGTCGCTGCGGTCGTATGCTGAGGATCTAACCGATACCAAGTATAACATCCCAACCGACACCGATAAGATTCTACAAGGTCTGGATAGAACCACAACCAGCACACCGTTACGCTCGTATTCTGAATTTAGATCCCGCTATGGTATCGACCCACCAGTCCTGGAGATCCACAAAGTAAAGAACTACTATCGGGATCAGGGACTGGGAGATTGGGTAAACCGATTTGACGGCGTGATATTCGATTTTGAAACAACAAACAGACAGCCGTTTGCTCACAAACCGGCGTATGGAACGTTCTTCTTCCCGGAGATCCCGCGGCTAACCATCTGGATGGACAGTGAGGAACAGTCCGTCGAGCGGTATCAGGAAGAGGGCGGAATAGAGATCCGGGTGATCAGATCACGCGATCCCGAACAGATCTTAGGTGCCCTATTCCCGGAGCATCTCATCCTCGGGATCATGTCCGAATATGGAAAGAGGGGCAGTTATCTTTCAGAGGTGGACATCCAGAAGTTTCAGATTGTAGATCCAGATGTAAATTATATCCGGCGGATACTCAAGGAACGTGACAGACCCATCTATCTGGTGGCACACAATGCCAAATACGACATCCCGATACTCATCTCATTACTGAGCGGCATCAAGGAAGGAACAGTACTGACCGTGGAGCGCAAACAGTCTGAAGACCAGGGTGAGGCCACCGGCCGCGATCCGGTGAACGGAGACGAGGTAATCATAGACCTTTACGGTGAACATCTCAAAGTCACAGGCCGCCTCCGGAAGATCGGGTCATCGGGGATGCCGGCGTCGGCGGGTTGGTTGGAGATCGCGGATCAGCGATTAAAGATCCTGGACACCATGAACCTGGGGAACTTCTGGGCAGCCGGTGGAAGTTCCAGATCGCTGAAAGCGTTATCCAGGCAGTTCAATCACTTCTTCCACAAGACCGATTTTGACGTATCACAGATTGGAGAGGACACCGCGGCAGGCCTGGAGTATAACATACAGGACGTGCTCGCCACATGGGAGCTGATCTATTCACTGATACCCCAAGACATCCTCGAGATGGCGTCGGTCAACTTCGGGGGAGAGGAACTACAGATCCAGGGAACAGACCTATTCAAACTGGAAGACTTTATCCGGATCGTAAGCAGCGCTACAATACCAAAGCGGGTCGTGGAACGGATGATCCGCCTAATGAATCCGTCCCAATACAAGACAAATTCCGCGGTGCTTAATCCAATATTCAAGAGATTCTTCTACGGCGGAAGGGTTAAGGCCAAGATCGGGAGAAAACAGGGCGTTTCGTATCTGGACTTTAACTCACAGTATCCGCACATCATGAACTATATCCGTCTGGAGAACATCATCGCCAACCTTTCCACAAGGGATCATGAGGACATCATCCGGTCCCTGGACGAGGATCAGACACAATCAGAATTCAGGGAGCAGTTCCAGGCGGTCATAGATGAAGCAATAGAAAACAATACCTTCAAGCCGGTGGCGGACTTCAGCAGCCGGTATCCACAGGGGGCCTTCCATCTCAGACCAAAGACGTACCTTCTGGAACTGGATAGAAAAGTGAGAGAGCAGAAGACAGGAGGGGAGCATGAGTGGAAGGGGCAAACCTTTGACCTGATAGAAGGCGCTTTTGGCAATTCAGGGACCGATAGAAGACGGGACGTTCGGTGCACTGGAACAGTGAACGTGGACCTACCAGCCCTGATCTATCACGCGTTTGATTGGCGGCTGGCCAATCCCGGCAGATCGTGGCGGCGGTTCTGGAATAACGTAATCCGGATCGATTGGCAGAATTCGTTTGTAATCCATATGCGGGATCTTCTCCATGTTGAAGGAGACTATCAGGCGTATGGGGTGAAATCAAAGACCTTGCCACACATCGCCCTACAGAAGCGGGAGAAATACAAGAAGTTGATGAAACAGCATCCGGAAGGATCGCCGGAAAGACGGGACCTGGATATCAGTCAAACAGCATTGAAGATCTTCAGTAATTCCGCGTATGGAATATTCGCTGAGGATACCTGGCAGTGGAAGAACTACATGATAGCCTCTGCCATCACCGGATATGGCCGGATGATGCAGCGGATAGCAGAACTTCTCGCCGGCCGACAGGGGGTTCAGATGATATACAGCGACACAGACGGCATGTTCTTTGCAGCGCCGGCCTCAGATCCGCGGCTGGAGAAGGTCTGTAAGTTCTTTGAGGGAGTGGACGGACTGAAATTCGAGGAAGAGGATACCATAGATGAGATCTCCATCTTAGCACCAAAGACGTATCGATACCGGATCGGGGACCGGACGGTAACAAAGACACATGGGAGAGGCGCCTATATGCGGACATTTGCCGGCAGAGAACTGTTTGGCACAGATTACTATAATGCCCTCTTTGACTACCTGGAAGGGGACGACACCCGCCGGGATCATGCGGACATGATGGTGGAGGTCATCACCATCACATCAAAGAATAACAGCCGGCAGGAGAATATCGCAAAATACGTTTCATATGCCAAGGCCAAGGAAGAAGAGATCAGGGCCAAAGGATATACCATCCAGAACGGTTACGTTATAACCCACATTCTGCCGCCGGGGGAGCGGCCATTCGGGAAGTTCTTTACGATCGTACATGTATCGGGCACCCTTGATGACCAAGCCGTCCGATATCTGCTGACCAGCAATCCGGATGAAGAAGAGATATTGTCACAGTGTGAGCGGTTGGGTTTGGTTGTCAAGCATAAGCCCGTTTATGATACCGTAACATATAGGCTGAGGAAACTACGGTCGGCCTTCATGATACCGACAGAAGAGCTGACACTTGATCAGTATCGTGGACTGTTCAGGGTCGGGAAGATCCGTGAGATCGGATCACTCACCGTCCAGTGCCGGGAGAAACCCGTTAATACCCATCGGGCATTTTCACGGGCAGCGACAATGCATTCAACAGAATGGATTTTAGAGGGGAGATATGAGAAGCCAACAACATATCCAAGTCACGTTCGCCACCATTCACAGGCAATAAGCAACTTATATCATATGGACCGGAATATCTTCGGCGGGAGATGGATAAGCAAAACACCCAAGGAATTGGTGTTCAGGTATAAACGAGAGGCAGACGATGACGAGACAGATAACATCAGACTGGTGAAGGCATCCGGAGATGACGATGCAGAGATTATAATCAGACTACCATTTGAAGCCAACGACAGGGTACAGCCGGGGTATGTGGTGTTTAAGGTATATGTGACCATCAACATTCCAGAACTCGGGCCGTATATTGATCACCGTCGCCTGGCACATCGGGCGCTGGTACAGTGGTGGCAGGACCTGCAACCATACATACACGGATATGTGGCCTCCTTTGCACCGGAGATGCCTTCCAAGGATATTTATAAACGGGTATTGGAGACCGTGACCATCTGGGAGTTCGCCAAAAGAATACAACAGGCCATAGAGGAAGACATCAACAACAGTAACCTTCTTCTGACATCTCCACACTATGCCTGTGACATTGAGTTGACAGCGGATCAGGCGCGTATTTTGGCGCACATATTTACCGATTATGAGTGGTTGATTCAGGAAGAAATCAACCAGCACAACGATACCGTTCCGGTGCAGAAGGTGATGTCGGAGGTGGATATACGAAACACACAGGGATCACTACATCTGGATACTAAGGGATTCAGGTTTTCACTTTACCGCCAAGAACAATCGAAACTGGATCGGTTGAAGCAGCGGTACCGGAAGACCAGGACGACAACAGCCCTTCGTAACATACGTAAACAGCAGCATAAGATCAACCAGCATGACGGGTATATCTACCGGCTGGAAGTGCAGCCATTAGGTCGGCGGCTATTCACTGAAGGGTTCGAGGTATTCACCAGGGCAAAACAGGCGTATGGCAAACTGATAGAGAAGATTCATTTGATCAAACATGTTAGCCTAATGGACTTTAGCACCATTACAAGGGCATTGTTCGAGCCGGTCATCATACAGATACGAGAGCATCTCAAGCAGATCCGGCGCAAAGGCAGAACTGCCTTGTCCAGGATACATAGGTATGCTATCGTATCTATATCGATTTTGGCAGTTCCACAGATTGAGTGGGGGGCGGTCCTGGGTAAGATCCGGGCATGGATAACGGGTCGGAATGGCGTTCTTGTCCGGACAGGGGATGGTGGGATAGCTAAGATCCTGCCAAAAGGCCCGCCATTCACATCAGCGGCGGGGGTGCCGGGGTCTTAAAATTCGGAAAATAAGGAGGCCCTGGTGGTGAGATAACAGCCGTCTGGAAGGCTGGCTTAGTGGACACTATCATGTTGAGAAACCACATAACCATAGATTTTACTGTAGATCAATCTTCTTTCCGGTCCTTTTTTCGATATTTCTTATTAGCCCTTTCAGATTCTCCATGTCCAGATAACTATCACTTAAAAACTGCTCTGTTGTTATCTCACCCAAAACCCAACTTAAGGCATCACATACATCACAGGCATAAGTAATGGCTTCAAAATCTTTATCCGTGCCATAGTCTGAAATGAAGTCGTTCATTTTTTCTATCTCTTCCCGTAGGGTTCTAACTTCTTTCTCACTTCTCATAACTACCTTCTCCTGAAATCATGAGGTGACGTAACCACCGGCCGGAAGGCGGCTATAGTGGGCACCATCATATTGGGAAACCCCATAGCCGCATGTTCTACTATAGAAATTCCCGGCATGGTTTAACATAACATGAATACTCCTTTCCCACATCATTGTTTTGCCTGTTGGAATCGTTAAAACACAAATTCCGGCATCTGGGAACATAGTTTAGGGGTCATGAAAGTGTAATCTGATGACACCGAAAGTGTAATTTAAGTGTAAGATAATGACCCTTATAATGCCAAGGATACAGTTAGCACCCGGAGAAGAGGCAGTAATCAAGACCATCAAGCATGGGCGGATCATCGGACTACAGAAATGGGAAGGCCGGCGGGCGTATGTCATCATCACACAGGAGAAGGGGACCGATAACGAACAATGAACCACCGATCAGGTTACCGGCAGACAGAACAACCACCAGACAGCGGAAGGCATTCATCGGTATCCATGGCAGCATCCCCGGGCAGGGGATGGCCGCGGTCTAATGGAACGACCGATCAGACATACCGGAAAGAGGGATAGGAAGATGACCAGGGCATATTATCTCAAGACCAACGACCCACAACGATTGGTTGAGATAACACTGGATGAGAGTGGAGAATTGGAATTTAACATCATCAGGGCACAGGTGGATCCCTTCAGTGCGTTTTCCAATACATTACGCAACCATGTAATGAATGCCGTTCGGGAGGAGGCCCGGGCGCATGGTCTCCGGGTTCGGGAGCCGGACCGTATGTTCCTCCGGAGGCAGAGGTGATCCGGGATGGAGATCTGTGGGGTTTGTTCAGTGGATCCCCGGCTGATCTATGCGTTCGAGAGAGAGATAGGCGCATACATCCCCCGGCCTCACCCGTGCCCGCTTCGTTCTCATGGTTTATTATGTGCCCGGGCCTGGGGGACGGGGCGGTGCCAGGCCGCCCGGCGGGGGATCTCCTGCATAAGATACCACATGTACGCCTGGATAGATTGGGCAGAACAGCACACAAAGAAGAGATGTGGACAGGATGCCCGAATTCGAGGTGTTCTTGAAGACGAGTAGGTGATACAGATGTTGCGGGTGCCATGGGATCTGAGGCCTGGATTCTGTCCCGTCTGTGGGGCGCCGGGTATGCAGATTGTCGAGGAAAGCCTGGGGGCGTTCTCTGACCATCTCTCCCGGACGGGTCGGACTCCTGCTTTTGTGGCGGCTGAGTACGCTGAAGATGAAATAAACATCATACAAAATGATGGCTGCGGTCGGTGTCGGAGGTATATCTGAATGCGTCCCGGGAGACGGCCGGCGGGGGTGAACCTGGATGACCAATGAACACCAGCACCGGCGCCGCCTGGTCTTGGTGGTGCCTGAGTTCGAGCACCCGGTCCGGGCAGTCCTGGACGGGTTGGATCCGGACTCCCGGGCGGCGGTCGATGAGGAGTTTGAGATGCATATTGTCGACCGCGGGATCCTCCGGGTTCTCGATCTCCCGGCCGGGTCGGTGGTCGTTCGGGATCGGGACTCCCTGGAGGCGTTAAGAGGTGTGGTCGAGGTGCTGGGGGTCGACCCGGAGCTGTTCCCTCCGCGGCCCGGGGAGGTGAGCCGGCAGAGGTGATCAGGAATGAAGACACAGGTAACGAACCTGAACCTGGGGAGTTGCTGGGTTTGCCCCTGCCGTGAGTACTCGGGGACGGGGTGGGATCAGCGGAACCTGGTTCAACATTGTACAGTGAACGGTCGAGTGATCAAGGACGAGGAGCTGGACACAGTCCCGGATTGGTGTCCGTTACGTACATCCGGCCCGGCGGCCGGTGGGGGTGAACGAGACGAAAGGCCGGCGGAGTAAGGAAACAAAGGATGAGTTGAACAAGAAGATCGGGCGTTGGGTGCGGGAGGTGATGGAGCAGCACCCACCACACCCGGATCCGGAAAACCCAACCATCCGGTTCATTACCGGCGGGAAGAGTGATAAGAGGTAATCACATCATGCAGACACCGGCGGACATCATGGATTTATTGTTAAAGGAGGGAGGGTATCACCGGAAGGCACAGACAGGGGCGGTGATGCTGAGTATCTTACAGGCCATTGACAGCGGAGCACAGACGGCACCAGATATCGCCCGGAAAACCAGGCGGAGCAAACGGAGCGTCGCATCAATGCTGACCGTCTTAAGGCGGAAGGGGGCGGTCGAGGTAATAGGCAAGCGTAAACGACCACAGAAGGGGCAGCCACCAAACATCTATCAGTTGACACCAAGGGGCCGGGCGTTGGCAATGTATCTACAGCACATACTTCTCGGGGGAGTTGATCCAGAGAAGCTGTTATCACCAGACCAGATAGTCAATTTACAACCAGAGGTTACATCCCCTCGATTCAGGGGAGAACTGATGTTGGAAGTGTTCCGTCTATTGGATAGAGGACTAACAACATCATTAGAAATCGCCGCCGCCACAGGTTGGACAACATGGCGGACCGGTTCTTTATTGCAGGACTATAAAGAGCGGGGATTAATACAGGTGGTCGGCAAGGAGAAACAGGATGACGGCCATTGGGTGAGCAGATACACACTCACCCCCGCCGGCCGCCGATGGATGTTGTATCTGGACAAGAAGATATCAGTCCTGGAGCAAGGGGAGAGGCTATTACGGGACATGGGACATCTTCAGGCGGACCAATCCGCGGATAAGGCCGCGGACCTTTCAGACGGACGAGGGGACAAGGCATGGACGATACAACAACAATATTAGACGGGTATAAGTGCCCGGTCTGTGACTTCACGGCCCGGAGTGAGAAGGTCGTGGCAATGCACCTTAAACAGGCACACCCGGAACATAAACAACAGACAGAAACCAAACGGCCAAAACTGGCGGGGGTGCCGTTATCACGGGTTCAAGTCTTCCTGAGGTCGGGACAGACGATAACCGGGGCGGTGGAGGCCGTCCGGAGATACGAGATCGTAATCAAACCGGACAACCAGAGAACCAGGAAGATCATATTCAAGCATGCCATCAATTATATTGACATTCTGGGTGGGGCATAGAAGTAGTTTCCCGCATACGCGGGGGTGATCCGGCGGTCGGATCATTGGGTTTCAAAAATGAGAAGCGTTTCCCGCATACGAGGGGGGGACCCATCCGGGAGGTTTTCATTTTTGATAGAAGATGAGCGGTTCGTTCCGCTGTGGGGGATGATCATCATTTTGATCAATATCAGCAGGGGTTGGGTAGTCATGGTTAACGGTCATGGGGAGTGGGGGTATAGGGCGGATATCTATTGAACCATTGTGTAGGGATTGTGTAGCATTGTGTAGGGATTGATCAAGCGTTGTAGCATTGTGTAGGGATTGATCAAGCGTTGTAGCATTGTGTAGGGATTGATTATTAGTCTGGGATCGGTCTTGGAGGGTGTAGGAATATAGTAGCGCGGTGTCGGGGCAACAAAATACATGGAAGTGGCGGAGGCCAATCAGCGGGGGCCGGGTGGGGGGGCGCACAGATCACGGAAGCAGGCGTCGCTTTTGGATTAGGCAGCAGGTACGGGGGGCGGCTTTTGATAGCAATCTCACAGAAGAGAGATCAGATACACCGCGGGAATTTGGATCTGTAGTGGTGGGGGTCTGTGTGGTTTTCCAGGATACAGGGCATCAGAATCACTTATCATCATAAATGGAGAGGCGGGGAAGGTCGAGGGAGTCGGGAGATAACAGCAGAGGTGGCCGGGCCGGAGAGGTGAAATAATAAACGTCATTTGCCTTTTCCAGGAAGGCGGGTATTCATCTTCTACAACGGACGGGAGTATTCGACCATCTGAAACCAGATCTGCACAGGCCAACCATAACAGAATATATCTGTAACATATTGGACGGATAGGGGGAACCATCACCATAAAAAAAGATATAACGTCGGGAGTTATCGAATGGAGAGGCCCGGCAATATCACCGAAAGAAGGGGCGGAGTCCTTCTGGTGGGCATCCGGGAGGCATAGAGCAAACGACCCCGAACAGACCACCAATCCAATGACCGGCATACCCGGCGGTGATCTGGGACATCGGGTTGCCTTCCCTTGACCATATATCCCCACACCACCCCTAAAAGTGGCATTTTGCACCAAAAAACCCGTAATTTACCGTTTTTTGGGGTTAACATCAGGATTAGTCGGTTCTACGACCAAATTTTACGGGTTTTCCGCCGGAATCGGGCATTGGCGGCCGTTGGGTCGATATGAAACATCAACAATCAGCATCAACTATAGCAGCGGCCCGATTTTCCTTATGACTTGGGATGGAATTACTCGGAGTGATAAAATCAGTCGCGTAATCCCATACCGTATATGGGGGGAATACACAGTCCTACGTTTTGGCTGTGCATCGCGCGGCACAGCACAGACAAAA
>JAFCZZ010000299.1 GCA_019314085.1 Deltaproteobacteria bacterium
ACCTTCTGGTTGCCATCCTGAAAAAGAGACTCGATCTGCCCGGCAGTCTCCACACAATTCTGCAAATTTTGGAGGTCAACATTTTTGACAAAAGGTCCATTATTCAAATAGTTAGGGATGCTTACAAACAAAAACCAGAGCCAGCTGAATGTAACCAATTGAATTTATTTAACAGTTAACCGGACACCCGTGATTTGTTATATGTTTTAATAGCGTTGAGAATAGCATCAACATTGTCATCGGATGCCCCTTTTTCTTTGCCCTGATATGCAAAAAAGACTAACTCTTGCATCTACAACCCCCCTTTTATGAGGTTAACCATATTTTGAACACATTGGAAAAATAGTGACAGCGACTATTTATTACAAACAAAAGCCCCATCTCTCTCTTTGAGAAACAGGGCTTTCGATGATCAGACCATAATCCCCCCCAGGTTCTTACAGCTGTTTACAAGCAGATATAATGCATCAAGATCAAGACATGTTAACCCACTAGCTCCATTACGCTATCCTGTCAAGAGATTTTACCGGTTATGCTCTGTGTTTATCCGAAACGAGCGGCGCACGAACGACAATGATCCGCGGACTTGCCCCTCGCCGCTGATCATTGTGTGAGCCTGCTTTATTCTGATCATGGTATTTCGTTAATCTGACCTTGATTCTCATTATGTCTTTGGTGATGCTCAATGACAAAATGACAAGCCGATGCACCGTCTGCAATTCGATTTCCAATGCCGTTGCGGTGGAAAGTCACTTCTTCCGGAAGATATGTATTGAAAATCGCATTATCCACCTCACACATTAATGTGGTCAATTCGGGAGTCCCTATCTGAGTGTACAGTTCATGGAACATGCAGTTATGGACGCGGAACTCATATCTGGAATCGCTTTGCTCCAGAATTTCCATCTTGTTCCAGCGCGTAGGGCCTTCCTGATTGGTGCGCTGCTGGTACTGTATCAAGTTGTCGAAGGTACGCGGGGCCTCCACGTTCCGAAAGTTCCCCTGCTGGATCGCCAGCCCGACAGGAAGGACAAAGGCCCGCACGATCTCATATGCCGTTTTCTGCCCTACCCGCTTTCTGAGCCGAATGTACATCCATGTCTGTAGCGCGGTGATCGCGACAAACTCCTTAGGTAACCCTTTGGGCAGCTGTCTTTTAAATCTCGGTAGTGTGAAAAGTGTCGACAGTAAGAACCACAAGGGATTCTTGATATACCCTTGCAGTATGCCTAATGCCATCAAGGCCTTGTTGGCTTTTCCGGGTTGATCAACACTTGTTTTCAGCATGTAAATTCTCCTTTTGGGGCATTAAAATCTGCGTATGCAAAGCGGAAGTCCGAATTATATTGCAGTGAGTTGACAGGCAGGTTGTGAAGAACGCGGATACGAGGGTGTCTCCACGCCTGCCTGTTCATGCAGTGCACCCTTATCCCCGAAATGCATCCATGATCGACCGTGCCTGCCGGAAGATAAAGGGTTTCATGAGCCGTTTGAAGAAACAGACGTGCTCCTCTTCCCATGCCAGCAGGGGATCGAGCGTATTCCCGTAGAAGGACGGTTTGTCCGTTACCTCCCAGAATTCCTGGGTTCCCTTCATCCCTTCCGGCGAAAAGCCGAGTTGGTAGGCTTTGACGATTTCAGGATACCGGGCGAAGTTTATCTTTTTGTCCAGGCAGATCTCATACAATCTTTGGTCAAAGGATGGATCAAAGGAACGCCACGCTCCCTGATACATGATTTCCACCACCGTGTGCGGAAAGGGATCGGCCCATTTTCCGTAGGCGAAAGCAGGGAGAAAATCCTCCAGCGCCTGCTTGTGGACATAGATGAAACGGAAACGGGTTTGAAATCCAGCCTGGCGCGCCATCGTGGAGAGCAGATTCGCCTTCTGCATGCAGACGCCGAAACCGTTTTTCAACACATCCTCCGGCGGAACGTTCTGGGGATAGATCCAATTGAAATCAATCTCATCCCGGACATACAGGAAAAGCCGTTCGAGCTTTTCCGCATCCGTCGATGCCCCCGCGATAACTTCCGCTGTTGTCGATTCTAGGTCCCGTTCCGGATACTCCGGTTGAACGCTCCCCGCGCACGCCGATACTGCGATACAGATGACGGCAACCATCAGCAGGCGCACGGTGAGCCCTGCGTTTTGTTTCATTCTGTTTGTTCCGTTGTTTTTCATAAGGGTCTCCTATCTTGTTATTTTTGTTAACCAGGCTAACTTTATGGTTAAATTTTTTTACTTTCCGGCAATACTCCTGATTTTTTGAAAATAGTCTTTTATCACTTGGTAGTCCCGCTCAGGGAGGGACGATTCTATTTCGAAGAGCGGCCCGAATGTCCGGTCCTCGAATTCCTGATGTCCGAGGGCGGCGGCCTGTCCTTTCTTGGTCAGATTGAAGATGACTTCACGATTGTTATCGACCCGTTTGCCTTTGAACAGGTAGCCCATTTTCAACAGCTTGGCGACAAACTTTGACGTGGCGGCCTTGGAGATGGAGAGCTGCGCGGCCAGTTCCGTCAGGTTGCAGCCGGGCGATCTGCCAACCGCCACGACGGTATGGATGTGGGAGGCATACAAGAGATCGCCGGTCCCATAGTCCCGGGGCGTGCTTTCCATCTCCTGGAGGTAGAGATGCGACATGTAAATCATATCAAGGATGCGTTCGCGATTTTGTGTATCCATGGTGCGCATATTAACCTGGTTAACAGTCTGTGTCAAGCAAAAAAACATCCTTTTGACGGGAGCACGTGCCGTGGCCGGTTGAAAAATAGTGACAACTCTTGTCCATGAAAAGAGGGGTTCTGCTCCAGATTTCTCTTTCATCGGTAAGGGATATGACTGATTCCGTTATGCAGGGGTCTCACCACAGGGTCACGGGAATAGCGGAGCGTGCCGGAGGGGGGGGGACAGAGGAAATTGTGCTGAGGGCTTGGGGGTGGCCTTTTCTTTTGACATAGCGTATGATGAATGTCCTGATTGCTTGAAAACAAAGGAGGTTACGACATGAGCGACATCGAAATAGTCGAGTCCACACCGGCCCCCGACTTCGAACTTTCAGACAGCGAAGGCCGCATGGTGAACCTTTCCAGCTACAAGGGAAGCAAGCATGTCGTTCTCGTCTTCAACCGCGGGTTTGGCTGACCATACTGCCGAAAGCATATGGCGCAGTTGCGCCAGGAGTACGAGAAATTTGTTAAAAGTGGCGCCGAGATCATAGTCATCGGCCCGGAGAACCAGAAAGCATTTGCCGACTGGTGGCACGAACATAAGATGCCATTCACCGGTCTGGCCGACCCGGAGCACAGCGTATCGAAATTGTACGGGCAGCAGGTCAAGATATTCAAGCTGGGACGCATGCCGGCACAGCTGATCATCGACAGGAACGGCATGATACGTTACAAACACTATGGCAAATCAATGGGGGATATCGCCGAAAACAGCGAGATGCTCTCCAAACTCGGGAGTATTGTTCACAAGAGATACCCTTCCAAGGGAGTGTTTCCAACTTCCCCAAAACGTATCCCGAGTGGCAACAAATAAACCTAACCCCATATTGCATATCGCACTGGGCTTATCTGACCTTGAAGGAAGCCCCGAACCCGGTGGCTATCCTCTCACATTCCCTGATGTCAATACCCTCCGGGTCGACAACGGTCATGCGGGTTCGCATGCCAGCCTTTACAGCCTCTTTTGTGAAATCGAGAAGCGCCTGGTAGGAACCTTCAAAAACGGGCCTGCACAACCGGTTATACGTTTCTTCAGTTTCGGCATTGAGGCTTACCGATACGGCTTCAATGCCCGCTGCCTTCAGTTCTGCGACAACGTCCCTGCCGGGGTACATGAGCGCAGCGTGGCCGTTGGTATCCAGCCTGACATGCATTCCTCTTTTGTGCAGCCACTCAGTCAAGCGGAGCACCGTATCAAATTTGCATGTGGGTTCGCCAAAACCGGTAAAAACGATCTCTCTGTATTGAGCGAAATTGAGGCTTTCAAGCTCTCTGATTATCTCTTCTTCCGAAGGGTCCCCTGAAAGGCGTAGATTGTAGCCGTAAACCCCGTCACAGGTGTTCCTGATGCAGAAAACGCAACTGGCGCTGCACCGGTTTGTGATGTTGAGATAGAGGTTGCCGAATGCTTCGTAGCAAATCGTACCCTTGTCAGCAGAAATGTTGCTATCCTTGTCTGGCATTGCGTTTTCCTGAAACATTGATGGACTCGTAAAAAGTCATAAAGCCCCCTCTCCCTTGATGGGAGAGGGTAGGAGTGAGGGTGAATGCAACGTTGTTTCAGTTACTTATATCTCCCTCCCCTTAATCCCCTCCCACCAGGGGAGGGGAAATCCGACTTTTTACGAAGGCATCAACATTAGCCCCCTAAAATCTTTCAATAGTGAGGAGGTTTTTCATTCGCGGGGGCCTTCCCTCCGATGGCCTCCGACAGGTCCTTGACCTGACTCTCAAAAACCTTATAGATCGACTCCAACTGGTCGATCTGCTTTTGCTGCTCGCAGACCATGCTGTTTAATTCCCTGATGGTTTCCTCCTGATAGGAAAGTTTTATCTCGATATCCACTAAGCGATCCTCGATCATGGCACGTGCTCCTTACTATGAAAAATGGCCGGTTTATTATCCCGGCAACCATATTATCATAACGGTTCTTTCTACGCTTCCTGTTCTTGAATGCCGTTCAGATACCGCTGTATCTCATCAAGAAATTTTTTCCCGTAGCGTTTGAGCTTATGGGTCCCGACGCCGTGGACATTGAGAAATGCCTCGTCATCCGTGGGCAGCACAGCGGCCATTCCGACCAGGGATTTATCGCTGAAGACGACAAACGGCGGCACCCCGGAGGCATCGGCCAGGGTTTTCCGCAGATCCCGGAGTCTACTGAAGAGCTCCTCATCGTAATCCGTATCGCCGTTCCCGTTCTTACGGCGAGTCGATTTTGTTGCGCCGGCAGACTTTAAACGCGGCGGCGCCATGGCAAGGGCCTGTTCCCCCCGCAGGACCGGCCGGGCCGCGTCGGTCAGGGTGAGGACCGAATAATTGCCCACATCCTGCTGAAGAAAGCCCCGGTAGACGAGGTGGTGGAGAAGTCCCCCCCAGTACTCCTGGCTCCTGTCGGAGCCGATTCCATAGGTGGAAAGGCTGTCGTGTCCCAGTTCCATTACCCGCGCCTTCTTGGAGCCGCGCAGCACATCGATCACATGCCCCATGCCGAAACGCTGATTCACCCGGTAGACACAGGACAGGGCCTTTCGGGCATCTTCCGTGGCATCGATCATTTCCGGCGGGTGGAGGCAGATGTCGCAGTTGCCACAGTCCTCCTCCATCCGTTCATCGAAGTAGCCAAGGAGGATCCGGCGGCGGCAGCTTGAGGCCTCGGCGAAGGCAATCATGGAGCCGAGTTTATGAAGCTCGATCCGCTTCCGCTCGGCATTGTGCGTATTTTCGATCAGGCTCCGGGCGATGGCGATATCGCCGTACCCGAAGAGAAGCAGGGCCTCCGCCGCCAGACCATCGCGGCCGGCACGGCCCGTTTCCTGGTAGTAGCTTTCAATGTTTTTCGGGATGTCGTAATGGACGACGAACCGGATGTTTGATTTGTCGATCCCCATCCCGAAGGCCACCGTCGCGACCATAATCGTGATATCGTCCCGCAGGAAATCGTCCTGCACCGACTGCCTCTGTGCCGTCGACAAGCCCGCATGATAGGGCGCCGCGTTGAAACCAGCCGACTTCAGTTTTGCCGCCAGGCTGTCCACGCGTTTGCGGCTCAGACAGTACACGATACCGGCCTCGCCGGTGCGGTTTTTCAGAAAGTCCGTGAGCTGCGAAAAGGGCTTGCTCTTGTCGAGAACGGTGTAGCGGATATTGGGGCGGTCGAAGCTCGAGATATAACACCGGGCCTGCGTGAGGTTGAGCCGTTCAAGGATGTCCTGACGGGTGTGGGATTCGGCCGTCGCCGTCAGGGCGATCATCGGTATCGTGGGGAATGCCTTGCGCAGGCGGCCAAGATGGCTGTATTCGGGCCGGAAATCATGCCCCCACTGTGAAATACAATGGGCCTCGTCAATCGCGAAAAGGGAGATGGGGATATCCTTCAGACGCTGGATGAAATCCTCGCCGATCAATCTTTCCGGAGCGATATAGAGGAGGTCCAGTTTTCCGCTATGGAGCATCGCCAGAACCCGGCGGGCCTCGGCGCCCTTCAGGGAGGAATTGTAAAAAGCCGCATTCACCCCACAGGCCTGAAGCGCGTCGACCTGGTCCTTCATCAGTGAGATGAGGGGGGAGACGACAATCCCGACACCCGGGCGATGGAGGGATGGAATTTGGTAACAGAGAGAATTTCCGCCTCCCGTCGGCATGAGGACAAAGGCATCCTCGCCCCGGATGAGGCCCTCGATAATCTCCTGCTGCTGGGGCCGATAGGTTTCGTACCCGAAGATATTTTTACGACTTTTAAATGGATTACCGGTCATGAATATAACTTCCAAGTTTGTTTCTTTGTAATCGAAAAGACTGCCG
>JAFCZZ010000300.1 GCA_019314085.1 Deltaproteobacteria bacterium
GAGACAGGCAGCCGGTAGCGGGCCCTGCCATCTGAAAACAACAGTAAGGAGATCTATATGTCAGAGATCTTTCCGGAACCGATCAGGGCTCTTCCCGAGGCCGATATACCGCTGGAGGGGATAACGGCGTACCTCTCCCAGTCCAATACGCACCAGATTATCTTCATGGTCTTTGAGAAGGATGTCGATCTGCCCGAACATTCCCACGCCGCCCAGATCGGGATCGTACTGGAGGGGCGGATCGATCTGACGATCGGCGGGACGGGGCGGTCCTATACCAGGGGTGACCGCTACTACATCCCCGAGGGCGTGCCGCACTCGGGGAGGATCCACGCCGGGTACGCCGATATCACCTTCTTCGATCAACCGGACCGCTATACGGCAAAATAGCGTCCCGATTTCGGCCTGTTCCCGCTCACGAAAGGCGGGGATCAGGGCTTGCGTTTTGCTATTTCCGGTGTTATAAAATTTTATTAAGGTCTTACCGGAATTTAAACAATCATATCGACGACAGGGGGAGGTGCCCCACACTTTTTTTATCATAGCAATTTTTTTTCCGGACCGTGAAGACCCGGAACTATGAGGAGGTGGATTCATGAGGAAATCTAAAGTATTAATACCTATCGTATCGTGTGTATTCTTTCTCTTTCTTGCCGTTGGCGCCTCGGCGGAGATGAGGGCCGACGCAGTAGGAATAACCCCCATGATTGGCGGGTACGTCTTCGAGGGAAACCAGGACCTGGATGACGATTTCACGTACGGCCTCGGAATCGGGTACAACCTGACCGAGCGATGGGCGGTCGAGGCGGCCTTCAACTATATCAGCACGGAATACGATACCGGCAACAGGGATATGAACGTCGCTCTGGGCCGGCTGGACGCCCTTTATCACTTCAACGTCAACGACCGGCTCGTTCCCTATCTCGCTGCCGGTGTGGGGGGGATCAATTTTAACCCCGACCGCGCGAGTAGCGACAAGGACGCCATGGTTAACTACGGGGCGGGCGTGAAGTACTTCCTGACCAGGGACATCGCCCTGCGCGGCGATGTGAGACATGTCATATCCTTCGATTCAACACACCACAACCTCCTCTACACTGCGGGACTGACCTTCTTCTTCGGCGGAGATAAGAAAGTGGTAGCGGCGGCGGCTCCAGCCCCTGCTCCGAAGCCCGCGCCGAAGCCGGCACCCGCTCCCGCTCCGAAACCGGCTCCGGCACCCAAGGACAGCGACGGTGACGGTGTTTACGATAACAAGGATGAATGTCCCGACACGCCAGCGAGCGCCCGTGTGGACGTACGAGGTTGCTGGATAATAGAGGGTGTCTTCTTCGATTTCGACAAGTCGATCATCAAGCCGGAGGGGCGTCCAGTCCTGGGTGAGGTGGTGACCGTCCTGGATAACAACCCCTCCATGCGGGTCGATATCGAGGGACACACGGACAGCGTCGGTTCCGACGAATGGAATCAGAGGCTCTCCGAGAGGCGCGCACGGGCGGTGATGGGATACGTAGTATCCGCCGGGATCAAGCCTGACCGACTCACGGCAAAGGGATTCGGCGAGAAAGTCCCGGCCGCGACCAACGAAACAAAGGAAGGGCGGGCCCTGAACAGGCGCGTTGAACTCAAACCTCTACCGTAACAAACTCAAGCTGGATCTCATGGAGGGCCTGCCACCGGGGCAGGCCCTCTGCTCTTTCCGATGGCGGGCACCACTCTGATATCCCGAGCTCTTAACCGAATCATCCCTTTCACCGGGTCCGCCACACAACTCCCTTCTATCGGGCAAGGAGGGTGCCATGAGCCTGAAAGACCGGTGGATACACCTCATATACCGGACGGCAACGGGGAGCAGAAAGATTCGCTTGCTCATTACACCGATCGTCGCCCTCTCCTACTTCCTGTTCGCGTCGCTCTTTGTCATCCTGTCATTCCCGACGGACCGCCTGCTCGGCCTTCCTGATCTTCTCCCCCCTTCGATCAGCGCCGTCCTGTCGATCCCGGTGATCTTTCTCGGCCTTTTTCTGGCCTTCTGGTCCGTCCTGCACTTTTTCCAGGTGCGGGGGGGAACCCCCGTCCCCTTCAACCCGCCCCCCGAACTGGTCACCTCCGGCCCCTATGCCCATGCCCGCAACCCGATGCTCAGCGGCCTCTTCATCCTCCTCTTCGGCCTCGGCTTGGCCTTCCGATCCGTCTCACTCTCTTTCATCTTTACACCCCTCTTCATTCTCGTCAACGTCATGGAGGTGAAGACGATTGAGGAACCGGAGCTCGAGATGCGGCTCGGGCAGAGATATCTCGAATACAAAAAGCGGACACCGATGTTTTTCCCGTGGAGGGGATCGGAGCGATAATCCACCCATTGAGACGCAAATGATTTGCATATCGCGGCGGCACATGGTCAAATAGTCGGCAGTGGGGCAGTGCCATGCCCCGGCGGGGGAATACGTTTAAAACCCATCGTATATTCGTGCATGGGATTACAATATCAAGGAGGGAAAGACATGGGAATTCGAAGCGTTGAAGAGTACAAGGAGAGTTTAAGAGACGGGAGGCGGGTCTACATCAGTGGCGAGAAGGTGGAGGACATCACCAAACACCCGATTCTGGGGATCACCTGCGACACGATCGCGGCCGGGTATGGGCTGACCGCGTCGGAGGACCCCGAGGTGAGGGACCTCTTCGTGGCCCCCCACCCCGAGACGGGGGAGCCGATCAACCGGCTCTTCATCACGCCGAGCGGCACGGAAGACCTGGCGAACCGGACGAAGATGATCCAGCGATCCATCCAGCTCATCGGAAGCCTCCCCTTCGGGAAGGATATCGGAACCGACTGTCTCAACGCGGCCTTTGTCGTCGCCGGTCAGATGGGCAAAAAAGAATATCAGGAGAACGCGAAGAACTTCCTCGAGCACCTGCGGAAGAACGACCTGCATACCTGCGGCGCCGTGTCCTGCGTCAAGGGGGACCGGGGAAAAGAACCGGCCAAGCAGAAACACCCCGATTATTATCTCCGCGTGGTCGATAAGAACAAGGACGGTATCATCGTCAAGGGGGCAAAGATCCACATCACGAGCGGACCAGCGGCGAACGAGATCGTCGTCGTACCGACCCGGCAGATGCGGGAGAACGAGGCCGAATACGCGGTCAGCTTTGCCATACCGGCCAATACGGAGGGGGTCACCTTCATCTGCCGCGGGGGGCGGGGAGCCTGGTCGGATCGGGAGTTTCATCCCGATCGGCCAGTCAGAGAACTGACGGAGGCGATGATCGTCTTCGACAACGTCTTCGTTCCGTGGGAGCGGGTCTTCATGTGCGGCGAATGGCAGTTCTCCATGCTCATCGCTTATACCTTCGCGACCTTCCACCGCTTCACGGCGATCAGTTACAAGGTCCCATCGGTCGAGGTGATGGCCGGCTGCGCCGTCGCCATGGCCAATTATAACGGGCTGGACAAGGTGGGGCCGTCCCCAATCCCCTGATCGCGAATATGGCAAAGCTCCACTTCGCCAGCAAGTACCACGCCTTCGTCGAGCTGATACAGGATATCGGCGGGGGGATCATCGCGACCACGCCGGACAAGAGGGACTGGGACAATCCCGATATTCACGACTACCTCGATTACTATCTGGGCGGATCTGAGAAGTACAGCACCCTGGAGCGGATGCAGATGATCCACGAGACGATGCGGCAAGTCTGTTCGCACGAGGCGGCCTTCCACGAGGTGACGACGGTCCACGCCGAGGGCTCGATGGCGGCACAGAAGATGATGATCCTGGCCGAGTCTCCCCTGAAACAGTATGAGACTATGGCGAAGGTGGCGGCAGGGATCCTGCCCCCGGGCAGCTTATAAAAACCATGAGGGGGACGGCGTTCGGCGCATCGCCTCGCCGTCCCCCATAGACAGGAAAAAGGCACCAGATGGAACTCACAAAAACTATCGAACAGCGACGCAGTATACGGAAATTCAAAGAAGACCCCATTACCGACGAGATGATCGAGCAGCTCCTCGACGCGGCCCGCCTGGCTCCGTCAGGATCGAACATCCAGCCGGCGCGTTTTGTCGTCATCAAGTCCCCCGCCATGCGGGAGAAGCTGGGCACCTGCACACCGTACAAATTCATCACCCGGGCCCCCGTCATCTTCGCCTGCTGCGCCGACCGGGCGTCCCTGACGACGCGGGACCGGCGTGTCGGCGAGCTTCTGGAGATCGGGGCCTTCACCGATGTCGAGATGGACCCGACCGATATGAAGACTTACAGCGCCGCTCAGATGGACGACTTCACCGCCCGGCTCTACCTGTCGATGAACGCGGCCATCGCGATCGAGCACATGGTCCTGCGGGCCGTCGATCTCGGTCTGGGAAGCTGCTGGATCGGGAGGTTCGACAAGGAGAAGGCGCGCGAGATCCTGGAGCTCGACGATGACACCCAGATCGTCGTGCTCCTCCCCGTCGGGTATCCGGCTCAATCGCCCCCGCAGAGACCCCGGATTCCGCTGGATCAGATAGTCCTGAAGACGATCTGATTCGTAATCAGTTGGTTGTTTTTGAAGCTTATATAACTTATTGCAAAAGCAATAAATTGCAGCGATGCAATATTTCACCTTTCGTCGCAGATGTCTTCCTGAAAGAGAGGGGGGCAATTGGATTTGGTTTGTCGTCTCTTTCTTTTGGTAATCAGTAACGGCTGGCGGCTCATCTGCGCGGCGACTCTGGCGACGGACCTTCGACAGAGACCTCGATGGCAGGGCCAGCTGACTTCACAGCCGCTCATAATAGCGGTGTCAGGAGCAGCCTCAGGTTGGGCCGCTTCATTCTTCTTTAAAGCAGTCTGAATCAATACGCTTCAACTTGAAGTGAAGACAGGCTTTGCCAAGCCTGTCGAAAAGTGGGAGGATTAGCAACGTAACAAATAGAGAACACCATATACACTTCCCACTGCCAAAGGCAACACTGCCTCTAACACGCCTATTTCCAAGAAGAACACATTTATTAGACAGAATGTAGTGAGGACA
>JAFCZZ010000301.1 GCA_019314085.1 Deltaproteobacteria bacterium
TAGTGTTGCGGTTGTAGGGGCGACAGGAGTTGTCGGAACAGAGATGATCAGTATGCTGGAAGAGAGAAATTTCCCGGTAGGGGAGATTACCCTTCTTGCCTCGGAACGATCACTCGGCAAAAAACTGACCTTTTCCGGGAAGGAGTATCCCGTCAAGGTCCTGAGTGATGATTCCTTCAAGGGAATAGAGATCGGGTTGTTTTCCCCCGGGGGAAGCATCAGCGAGCGGTTTGCCCCCGTAGCGGCACGGGAGGGGTGTGTGGTGATAGATAACACCAATGCCTTCAGGATGGAGCCGGATATCCCCCTGGTTGTCCCCGAGGTAAATCCCGAAGAGATAGCCAACTACCGCAACAAGGGGATTATAGCAAACCCTAACTGTTCGACCATACAGATGGTTGTAGCGCTGAAACCTATCCATGATGCGGTCGGCATCAAACGCATCGTCGTATCCACGTATCAGGCGGTGTCGGGCACCGGCAAGGATGCCATTGAAGAACTGGTGGCACAGACACGAGCGCTGATGGACATGGAAGAGGTCGAAATAAACGTGTATCCGCACCGGATAGCGTTCAATTGCCTCCCCCACATCGATGTGTTCATGGAGAACGGGTACACCAAGGAAGAGATGAAGATGGTCAATGAGACCAGGAAGATTCTGAAGGCCCCCTCCATGGCGGTTACCGCCACGACGGTAAGGGTGCCGGCATTTTACGGCCACTCAGAGTCGGTGAATATCGAGACCGAGAAGAAGATCACCTCGGACGAGGTGCGGCAGATTCTTACAACCGCCCCCGGGGTTACCGTGGTCGATGATCCCGCCGCACTGTGCTATCCCCTTGCCAGTGATGCGGCCGGGAAGGATGACACCTTTGTCGGGCGAATCAGGGAGGACGAATCCATACCGAACGGAATCAACATGTGGGTTGTGGCCGATAATATACGAAAGGGTGCCGCCCTGAATGCGGTACAGATAGCGGAGATACTGATCGATACATATCTGGGTTGATCCATGAGGATAACGGGAGGAAGCGCGCGGGGCAGAAAGATATATACGCCGAAGAGCGATAAGATCAGAATGACCGCTGACAGGATCAGGGAGTCACTCTTTGATATTCTCTCTTCCATGGAAGGGGCTCTGTTCCTGGATATTTATGCCGGTACGGGTAGTGTGGGCATTGAGGCGCTGAGCAGGGGAAGTGCCGGAGCCGTTTTTATTGAAAGAGAGTTGCTCCACGCGGGAGTGCTTAAGAAGAACCTCATGTTGTGCGGATTTGAAGAGGCATGCGAAGTGCTTATCACTTCTGCGGAGAGAGGAATTCACCTCCTGTCGGGGCGTAAACGGAAATTTGATGTTGTATTCGCTGATCCCCCCTATGACAGAGGGGGGGTAAGTGACCTTCTCGGTCTGCCCGGGGTAGGTGATCTGCTTGCGAAGGGAGGCATTCTGGTTGTGGAGCATTCCTTCAGAGAAGAGATAGCGGTCAATGATATGTTTGTTCTGGCGGATCAGAGGCGATATGGAGATACGGTACTGTCTTTTTTGAAACTGAGCAGATGAAGGAGGGCACAAGATGGGTGTGGCGGTATATCCCGGTTCATTTGACCCCGTAACAAACGGTCACATGGATATAATTGAGAGGGGACTGGGTGTATTTGACAAGATCATTGTAACGGTTGGTCGCAACCCGAACAAGAAGACGCTCTTTTCCGTGGAAGAGAGAATCTTGATGATCAAGGAGTCCGTTGGGAATAATCCCCGGGTTGAGGTTGAATCCTTTTCCGGTCTCCTTGTGGATTATGTTGAAAAGTCAGAGGCGCACTGTATCTTGAGGGGGCTGAGGGCCATGTCTGATTTTGAATATGAATTTCAGACGGCCCTCATCAACAGGAGGCTGAATAGAAAGATAGAGACCGTGTTCCTGATGACCGGAGCCAGGTGGTTCTACTGCAATTCGGGTATCGTGAAGGAGGCTGCCGGGTTGGGCGGATCGGTAAAGGGAATGGTCCCCGATGTCGTCCTGAAAAAACTGAAGGAAAAATTTCCTGATATGACGAACAATTCTATAAGTTAAGAGATACTTCTGTGAAGTAGGGAACGGGCTATGAAATTTGCACAACGAGTGGAGAGGATAAAACCCTCGCCGACACTCGCCATCACCGCAAAGGCGAATGCCCTCCGGGCAGAGGGGAGGGATATTATCAGTTTCGGTGCGGGTGAGCCTGATTTCGATACGCCGGCGAATATCAAGGAAGCGGCGATTGCTTCAATACGGGACGGATTTACACGATATACACCGGTAGGGGGCATCCCGGAACTCAAAGACGCCATTATTGAAAAACTTCGGCGCGACAACGGACTTGCCTATACCAGATCGGAGATCGTGGTGTCCTGCGGTGCCAAGCACGTCCTGTACAATCTTGCGCAGGCCCTGTTCGAGGAGGGTGACGAGGTTATTGTCCCGTCCCCCTACTGGGTCTCCTACCCGGACATTGTCCTGCTTGCGGGGGCGACGCCCGCGATTCTCGAAACTGAGGAGGCGGACGGCTTCAAGGTGACCCCTGAGCGGCTCGAAGAGACGATTACGGAGAGAACAAAGGCCCTTGTTCTCAACAGTCCCTCCAATCCGACCGGATCAACCTATACGCTTGATGAACTGAAGGCGCTTGCGGAGGTGATAGTCAGGAAGGACATACTCGTGATCTCGGATGAGATCTATGAAAAGATCATATACGATGGATTCCCCTTTTCCAGCATCGCCATGGTCGATGAGGAGGTGAGGAGGCGCTCGGTTGTTGTTAACGGTGTCTCCAAGGCGTATGCTATGACGGGGTGGAGGATTGGATACGCCGCCGGGTCGGAAGATATCATCTCGGCAATGGCGAAGATCCAGAGCCAGAATACATCAAATCCAACATCGATCTCACAGAAGGCGGCGGTCGAGGCGTTGAACGGAGATCAAAGCGCCGTCGGCGAGATGGTTGAGGCATTCGCCCAGAGGCGTGACTATATTGTTGGCACACTGAACGGTGTGGCGGGTATAAGTTGCCGCAATCCCGAGGGGGCCTTTTATGTCTTTCCCGATGTGTCTGCACTGTACGGAAAGACCTGCGAAGGTTCCGTGATAACCGGTTCGGCATCTTTCACTGAATATCTGCTCGATGGTGCAAACGTTGCGGTTGTTCCCGGTGTGGCGTTCGGCAGTGATGCCCACATACGCCTCTCGTATGCCACGTCGATGGAAAACATTCAACAGGGCATGGAACGCATTCAAAATGCCGTACGAAACCTGGAATAGAGGTGTGAAATGGTCTTGGGAATAATCTTTATTGTTGCAGGTATCCTCATAGCTGTCTATCCGCCGCTTTTGTCGATTATCGTTGCATCCGTGATGATCCTGATCGGGATAGGGATCACATCGTTCAGTTATCGTTTCAAGAAGACGCAGAGGAGATATCGTTTCAAGAAGACGCAGAGGAGATTTGACGATCCATTTCTGGATTTCTTCTTCCGTTTTTAGGGGTAAAAGGCAGACAGTCGATATTCTCTCGTCTGTAGGGAGAAGGCAGCGGTTTCCGCTCACGTGGGTATTTTTAGTGCGACGTTGCTTGACTTGACTCGTATATTCCATTATAAGTAGGGATTTTCAGGGCATATGATTATAAAACGATGAGGAGGATGGAGGAATCATGAAAAGATATTTCGGAAAAACATGTATCGCTCTCACTGTCTTGGTATGCGCGTTGTTCATGCTGTCAGGTGTTGGGCTTGCCGCTGATACGATAAAGCTGGGTGTTGCCGGTGCCCACAGCGGAGACCTTGCGTCCTATGGCATACCATCCGTGAAGGCCGCCGAGCTTGTGGTCAAGGATGTTAATGCAAAAGGGGGAATTTTGGGCAAACAGGTGGTTCTTCTTGTGGAAGATGATGTCTGCAAACCCGAGGTTGCCACGAACACGGCCACAAAGCTGCTGTCTGAGGGAGTCGATGTCGTGATGGGCCATATCTGCAGCGGCGCCACCAAGGCCGCGCTCGGCATATACAAGGCCGAAAATATTATCTGCATGTCGCCATCCGCGACCAACCCCCCTCTGACACAGAGTGGTGATTACCCCAACTTTTACCGGACGATCGCTTCGGATGACGCCCAGGCAAAGCTTGAGGTGGATTTTGCGCTCGACGTGCTGAAGGCCAAGAAGATTGCCGTACTGCATGACAAGGGCGATTATGGAAAAGGTCTGGCGGAGTTTGCGAAGCGCTTTCTTGAGGAAGACTCTCGGGCCGAGGTCGTGTTGTATGAAGGGGTCACCCCGGGTGCCGTCGATTACTCGGCGGTTGTCCAAAAGGTGAGGCGTTCAAAGGCAGATGCCGTGATATTCGGAGGGTATCATCCCGAGGCGTCGAAGATTATTATGCAGGGGGGGTAGTTAGTTAGCTCCTCCAGATTGTGGTTAGCATCCTGGAATTACACGACAAATCTTTCATAAGTGGCGAATAGGCTATCTGCCAGAAATGTCCATAGATTATAGCGTGGCGAATAGGCTATCTGCCAGAAATGTCCATAGATTATAGCGTGTTGGCATTCCGTAGGAGGAGCTAACTGACTACCCCGCTTATGCAGATGCGCAAAAAGAGGATGAAAACGGCCTTTATCTCCGATGACGGTGTGAAGGACGATACCTTTATCAAGGTGGCCGGTAAGTATGCAGAGGGTGTCTATGCTACCGGTCCGAGAGACACATCGACCAATCCTTTGGCGATCGCCGCTACCGAGGCACACAAGAAGGCGTACGGCACCGACCCGGGTGCGTTTTTTCTCAATGCCTATGCCGCGACACAGGCCCTGTTGAACGCGATCGAAAAGGCTGGATCAACCGATTACGAAAAGGTTTCAAAGGCACTGAGGACCGAGTATGTCGAAACGCCCCTTGGAAAGATAAAGTTTGATGATAAGGGTGATGCCATCGGGATCGGTTTTTCCATCTATCAGGTGAGAGATGGCGTATATGTCGAAGTGAAGTAACACACACGGTACAACGGAAAGATACAGATTGAAATCTTATCGGGGGGGAGGCTCGAAGGGCCTGCCCCCCCGATTTTGATGTTTGCCACGCTGGAAGAATCTGGCCTCGTGTTGGGAGATAGACTTAATTTATAATGGAATATTTTCTGGAGTTGTTTCTAGGCGGGCTTACCCGCGGAAGCATTTACGCCCTTATCGCCCTTGGCTACACCATGGTCTACGGCATCATCGAACTGATCAATTTTGCCCATGGTGAAATCTATATGATCGGCGCATTTACGGCGCTGATTGTGATATCGGTTCTCACCCTCATGGGGATGAACACGATTGCCATGCTTTTGATAGCGGGAGTCATTGCCGTCATATATTCGGCTGCCTACGGCTATACCGTGGAAAAGATTGCCTACAAACCGCTGCGCAACGCGCCGCGGCTTTCTGCCCTCATCAGCGCCATCGGGATGTCTCTATTTCTTCAGAATTACGTACTCCTGGCTCAGACCTCAGATTTTTTACCCTTCCCGAACCTGGTCCCCGACTTTGAGTTTATGGAGCCCTACGCGTATATCATCGGTTCGACTGAGATCGTTATCCTCATAACGACGGCTATCGTCATGGTCCTTCTGACCCTTCTGATAAAATTTACGAATATCGGTAAGGCAATGCGGGCCGCCTCTCAGGACAAGACGATGTCGATGCTGGTGGGGATCAATGTGAACCGCGTTATCTCCGTTACCTTTGTCGTCGGTTCGGCGACGGCGGCAATAGGGGGCGTTCTGATAGCCTCTCATGTCGGTATGATCAATTTTTATGTCGGTTTCATAGCGGGAATCAAGGCATTCGTCGCCGCGGTGCTGGGGGGAATCGGAAGTATCCCCGGGGCCGTCCTCGGCAGTTTTGTCCTGGGCTGGACGGAAAGCTTTGCGACCGGATATGTCTCGAGTGATTATGAGGATGTGTTCGCCTTTCTGTTCCTGGTGCTTATCCTGATCTTCAGACCTCAGGGTATCTTGGGACGGACCGAGAAGCATAAAGTATAACGATTACTACAAGGTCTTGGAAGTTGATTACATTTGAGCAGATAAAAAAAGCCGTTCTGGTGTCCGTATGGTTCATGTTTCTCACCTTTCCCATCATGGTGATCCGCGTCAATCCGGTAGAACGCATCGTTGAGTGGCGCTGGAGGAATATGTTGCTGATCGGTGTCGGAAGCTTTGTTCTTTCCTTTGTCTGGCATTATTTCATCAGGAGAAAGGAACTTGGTGTCCAAAAAGCTGAAGGGGGAGGGGATGAGTCAGTCCCCCTGATCCAGAGAATCCTCAAGAAGAAGGCGGTATACAGACCGACACTGGCTGTAATCGGCATATTAATCCTTGTCTTTCCATTTCTCTTTTCACTGTATCAGACCAATATCATGGTATCGGCCCTGATCTACATTATGCTGGGGTTGGGCCTCAATATTGTCGTCGGTCTGGCAGGTCTCCTCGATCTGGGATATGTCGCCTTTTATGCGGTGGGTGCGTATGCCTATGCCCTGTTAAATTACCATTTCGGACTCAGCTTCTGGATGGTGCTCCCCATCGGGGCCGCCCTGGGGGCTACCTTCGGAATACTCTTGGGTTTCCCCGTCCTCCGGCTTCGCGGAGACTATCTCGCCATCGTGACGCTAGGGTTCGGTGAGATTATACGCATTGTCCTGGAAAACTGGAATGAATTCTCCTTCGGACCCAGCGGCATCGCCAATATCCCGAGGCCGTCCCTGTTCGGGATCGATCTGTCGCTTCATGCCGCCACGATATATATCTACTATATCATGATCGGCCTGTGTCTCTTCACGATCTTTGTCGTCAACCGCCTGCAGGACTCCCGGATCGGCAGGGCGTGGATCGCGCTCAGGGAGGATGAAACGGCCTGCCAGGCCATGGGGATCGACAAGGCAAAGAC
>JAFCZZ010000302.1:0-551 GCA_019314085.1 Deltaproteobacteria bacterium
CACAGAAAGGAGACCTTTTCGCAATGCTCGACCATGACCGCTGGCTAGGAAGCATCCGAAAAGCACATGCAGCGACCGACGCTGCGCGCATCGGATATCGATTTGATCGGAACAGCAAGGCCCGGATTTTGGGACTTGCCTTTGAGGAGGGAGAGCGGATATATGACGGAGAAACAGGACAATCGGGCACCATCATCGCCGGATCCCGACAGCGCCTTGCTAAGCCTACGACTACCGGAGATTGAGGATGTGGAGGTGTTCCTCGTCCGCTTGGACGACGGGACGATCGTCGCGCGGACGGCGGACGAGCTGGCGCGCGAGGGCAAAGAAGAAGCCCCCGAGGGGGGACTCGGGGGCTAGGGGGCGGGCGGCCTAGAGGGAATCGATCTCCCTCTCGAGCCGCTTCACGAGCGCCTCGCAATCCTCGCGCGAGAGCTCCACCTCGCCCTGAGGGATGGGGAATTCCGCGAATTGGAGCGCGGCCCGATACCAGCCCAGCAGGAGCATCCGATTCGATATCTGCTCCTGGGCGCGCAGGGCATCGCGCATCT
>JAFCZZ010000302.1:560-6165 GCA_019314085.1 Deltaproteobacteria bacterium
TGATGCGCGGGGGATTCGCGAGGGGCTCGCCAAGGCCGAGATCGGCCATGATCTGCCGCTGAAAATCCTCGGGGGATTCAAAATCGCTGGGATAAATCTTGATATCCTTCATGATTCTCTCCTTTGCCCGATATGAGGCCTCGGGCAGGGCGCATAGGAATCAAAGAGCCAGCCGGGCCCGGATCGCGCGATCCAGGCCCTCATAGGCCTCAGCCACCCGCTCATTGGCAGCCAGCGCCAGGGCGCTGAGGGCGCTGGCCTGCCGGCCGGCGATCCAATCGGGCTCCCGGCCCGGGCCGATGGAGGCCTCGAATTCCTCCCAGAGCTCTTCGGCTAGGGCCCAGAGCTCGAGGGCCTCCTCCTCCAGCGCCTCAAAGCGCTGGAGCTCCGCGGAATGCCCCTCATTCAGATCATGATATCCAGCCATTTTTGCCTCCTCGCCCTGGCTAGAGGGCTCCTGCTCTCTTCCTCAACTCTGCCCCCATTATAGAGGATGGGGGCAGGCTGTGCGTAAAGCTGGCGTAAATTTTGCGTAAAGATCAGCGTAAAGATAGCTTGACATAATGGCTCCCTCACCCGAATCTACTGAGATACATCCAGGCATCATAGTCCGGGCCCGGATCCTCCCATTGGAGCCGGGGATGGCCGCAGATAGCCAGCGCGAGGATGACCATCCTCGCCCGCCAGAGGGGGTCGTGGTGGCGGGCCAGGCGCTCAAAGAGCGCCTTATTATGCTGGGCTTTGAATTGGGCCAGCGCAGCATTGGCCCGCGCGCGCAGCGCGTGCTCGACGGCATCCTGGTACTTACCGATGGGCCTACTCATGAAAAACCTCCCTTATCCTGACATCCAGCGGCAGAGCTCGGGCCATTCGACCCAGCGCCGATTCTCGCGGCGCCAGCCAAGCTGGAACTCCTCCCGCCCGCAGCGCCGGCAGCGCCGGCGGAGCACGTGGGCCTCGGCAGCGCCAGAGCGCTCATTGCGCCACTCATACTGCCAGTCATGGCCCTGGCGGCAGAGCAGAGCCTGCCGCAGGGCTCGGATCATGCGCCGGAGTTTGATGCGGCGCATCCTCTCGCGACGCAGCGACTCCTTTGCAGAGACGAAAATCATCTTTCTCTCCTTTCTCTTGCGAACCACGCAATCAACTGCTATCATTATACCAGATCGAATGCTGGCTATCCGTAAATCTGGCGTAAATATCGCCTGGGGGGATGGACTATGGGCAGAGCCTTGGCGGTCTTTGGGGCCGATCTGATCGATCCCGACAAAGAGGACGAGATCATTCTGATTTTGCTGCGGCTGCCGCTCCAGCCGGAGGACAAAAAGCAGCTCCTGATCGAGTGGTGCCAGCTGGTGGGCGCCGCCCTGACGGAGGATATGGTGCGGCGGGCTGGGGCCGAGGAGGCCGCGCCGGGAAGGAGATAAGATGCTAGAGTACACGCACATGATGCCGCTCGAGCGGCCCATCTGGAGCCGCTTCCTGGAGGCCACGGACCTGGAGATCCTGGCCGTAGAGTACGACGTGCATGTGGGGCGCGGGGCCGAGATCGACCCGGCCTGGACGGAGGCGACCAAGCGGCAGGTGCTTGCCACTTCGCGCAAGCGCATCGATGCCGTGCTGCACACGCCGGAGGCGATCATCATCTGTGAGGTCAAGCCCCGGGCCGGCATGGGGGCTTTGGGCCAGCTATTGGCCTATCGCCAGCTTTTCGCAAGGGAGCATCCGACCGGCCGGGAGGTGAAGATGGCCGTGGTGTGTGAGCGCGTCGAGCCGGACGTGCCCGAGGTCATGGCAGCGCACGGGATCACCATCTACCGGGTGTAGGGCTGGTCGAGGGAGGGCTTGACATAATCATGGGGAGGTGCTACTATGAGAGAGGTGGAGGGGGAGTTATCTCTGCGAGGATCGGTGGGCGCTGCTAGAAGCCGGGGGCTTTAGGTAAGTATCTTGATCTAGTTACTAAAGAATTCTTTCTAAGGCTCAAAGCCCCCCTCCCCCCCTAGTGATGGGGAAAAAGCCCCCTCACTTCCCCAGATGCCGCCCTCCAGCTCTGAACGGGGCCAATTGATTTAGAGGAACTACCGGGTCGAGGCGAGTTTGGAGGAGCTATTCAACTGGAGCCTCGGGCGACCGGCCCTCAAGGAATCAAGGTCCTGGGAATGGGCCCCGATGCGGCCCGCCGGGCTGAGAAGAGCCCCGGCGACGATCCTATCATAGAGCCGCATCGGGCCGTTGTCAAGGGGGAAGAGGAATGTCTTTTGGTATGAGGGTTTTGGATCTGCTGGAGAGGAGCGTCCTCGTCCAGGCTTTCATCACAGCGGTGATGATCGGGGCAGTTGGCTATCTGTATGTCACAGGCCAATCGGTCCCCGACGAGCTGCTACAGCTGACCTGGGCAGTGCTGGCGTTCTGGATGGGTAGCAAGACTGCCATTGGGCAGGTAAGCGCCCACGAGCGCAAGTTCCACGACAAGGGCGGGAGCACCTTATAGGCTCCAGAATGAGTAGTGAGCGGTCAGGGCGATCCTTACGCCCTGGCCGCTCAACTTTACCGATTATAGGCCCGCAGGCGCCATTAGAATGCGATCTGCGGGCTTTTTGTGAGCACCCCCTTACTACTACTAGGGGGGTGCTCGCGGATTACGCCAGCTCTACATGCAGCACCCCGGAGGTGGAGGCGAGGTCTTGCTCCGAGAGATTATCCCAGAGCCTGAGAGGGACTAGCGTCTTCCTCTCTAGCCAGCCATGCTTCTTGACCTCTTTGCTTTCGCCCCTGAGAAAGCAGAGGGCAATCGCCTCGCACATCTCGGTCTGTCGCAGTAGACCGACGAACTCGTACTGATCTGATAGCGGGTTCCAGACCCAACAGATGATCAGAGGCCCTACGTTCTTTCTCTCCATGATTCCCTCCCCATCTACCCTCTCCTTTCGTACATGTAGTCCTCGGCGCCCTCGATATGCTCATCGGCCGGCGCGGCGTGATCGAACTCGAAGCGCTCGAGCCGATAGATGATGCGCCCGATCTCCTCCTCGGTCGGGTCCAAAGGGGCCAGCTTCTCGCGGACCCATTCCTCGATTCCCAGAGGGGTTAGCTTGCCCTTGGGCATCCGCGGCCAGAGCAGCTTCGCCCAAAGATCACAGTAGTCTTTCATCGCCCTCCTCCGCTTTCTCCTCTGGCTCCGGCCCCTCATCGCCCTCGGGTATCTCGGCCATGATTGCATCGAGCAGCTCGCCGTAGGTGGCGATGGGCAGCCTGGTTATGCTGTCGGGCGGCTCGGCGTTGCAGTGCAAGGCCGCTAGGTCAAGCGCCTCTTGGGGCGTCAGGCCGTGCTCCTCGAGCCAGGCGGTAAAGGCGTCCACCAGGGCCTGGGTCCACTGGAGCCGGGCCGGCGGCTCCTCCTCGGTCCGGGCCTCGACAGACTCTGCAATCTCCCAGACCAAGTCGGCCCCTCCTCTTTGATCCGCTCGGTCAGGATCCGCCGCAGGTCCGACTGCTCGCCCTCGATCTCCGGCCGGATCGGCTGAGTCTCGCCCACCGGCTCGTGGAGTATCTCGGGGAAGTAGGCGCGAATGCCGGTCGCTATGGTGCGGTAGCGCAGCATCGTGCGCTGGCCGGCACCGCGCCAGGTCGGTTTGATCTTCCATTGCTTGGAGTCTCGGTCATAGGTCTGGTTGTATCGCGCCTCGGCGCACTCCTTGAAGGTCATGGTGAAGGGAGGGAGTCTCTGGCCATCCTGGCGGTAGAAGTCGATGGTGCACCTCTCGGCCGTCGACTCCCTGACCACGTAGGAATGACCGTGCTGCTTGAGCCGGTGGACCAGGTAGTGGGTCATCTCGGAGGGGCGCTGATTCACGACGTAGATGGACTGCAAGCTCTCCATAGGCCGCAGGCCCTCCTCTTGACCCTTGAGCATGATCACAGCGACCTCCGCGGGGGTCATGCCCTTGGGCGCCAGGCCGGCCTCCACCACCAGAGCGGCGCGCTCCTGGAGGTCAGCTAGCGTGAGGCGTGCCGGCAGGCTCCCTCTGGTCTCCTTTTTAACAATCTCGTTGTCTGGCATCACTCAACGTCCTTTCTCCAAGCATCATACAGTTCCAGAAACCACGTCCAATCGATCACCGCCAGGGCCCCACGCCGTCCCTTCTCATGCACTGCCAGGACGAGGCGCTTATTCTCTGTAACGGCGTTTCTCAGCGCCTCGTTGAACCAGGTCTCTACGGCGAGGCGCTGGCGGTATTTGCACTCCACGTAAAGCTCGTCGTGGAGCACGTCGGCGCGGGTGTGCCGGCTGGCGCCGCCCGATAGGGGCGTGCGCTCGGTCCCGAGGGATTCGGCGATCGAGCGCTCGAATACCTTCCAGGCTTCCTCAGGCATCGTCGGATCCCGCCTTGCCGAGCAGCGTTTCGGCATCCTGGGGAATCCCCACCAGGTCCAGGCCCTTGTTGAGGGCCGAATCTAGGGCCCGGGGGATGGTCAGTCCGTAGCTGCGCGCGTATGCGCGCAGCCGCACCCAGGTCAGATAAGGGACGCGGTGATTGATCACCTTGGTAGGCGGCGCGTTCTTTCGAGTCATCTCTGCCTCCTTTTTTCTATTTTACATAATCATACAATGTGCCGGCCGGCCTGTCAAGGGGTTGGCCCGTGTTACACTTGACATAAGGGGACTTGACCGATTATAATGAGGATAACGGAGGGAGGATTATGGCATATCGCAAGATACCGGTCGCTGAGTTGATGCCCCCGCTCCTGCCCGTGCGCCGCGTGGCCGACGACGAGCGGATGCAGGACCTTATCCTGAGCATTGCAACTACCGGGCTGCTCCACCCCCTGGTGGTAGTCCCCGAGAATGGCCAATACCGCATCCTGGCCGGCCACAGGCGCTACATCGCCGTCAAGCACCTCGGCTGGGAGGAGGTTGACTGCAACGTGCTCGATGTCGACCGCGGCGCCCAGGCCAATATCACCATCACCGAGAACCTGATGCGCGAGGAGGTCAACGCCGTCGATCTGGGCTGGTTCCTACGCCACCTGGTGGAGCACGAGGGGTGCAGCAAGGCTGAGGTAGGCGAGCGGCTAGGCCGCTCCCAGCCGTGGGTGAGCCGCCGCATCGCCCTGACACAGCTCCCCGATCGAGTGCAAGCCGCGATTCAGCAGGGCCAGCTCAACTGGCGGGCAGCCCTCGAGCTATCCCGAATCGAGAATGATGACACGCGCGAGGCATACACGCGCGAGGCCATCAGCAGGGAATTGTCCCACGCCGAGGTCCGCCGCCAGGTGGATAACTACAAGCGCTACGAGTCCCAGATCAATACCGGGGTGGAGGTTGCCACCCAGATTCGGCAGGAGCAGCGGGTGGAGTCCCACCCGCTGAGCTGTACTTGGTGCGGGGCGCCGGCCGCGCAAGCGCCCGGCGAGATGATATGGCTATGCAGCTCGTGCCTCAGGGCTCTATTGGAGAGCCGCGAGCAACAGCCCGAAAGTGCCCCCTAGAGAGGGGCCCAAGCCCGATACAAAGTTGAATAGGAGGATAAGAACATGGCAGTTATCAAAGGTATCTCTGAGATCGCTGACAAGTGGGCATCGGTTACGCCCGGTCGAGCCA
>JAFCZZ010000303.1 GCA_019314085.1 Deltaproteobacteria bacterium
TCTCGGCATGGTCTTCATCGATGGCGGCCACACCTTCGAGGCGGCCCTTGCCGATTACAACTGCTGGACCCCCCATATCCTTCCGGGCGGATTCCTCGCCATCCACGACATCTTTCCCGACCCGTCACAGGGGGGACAGGCCCCCTATCACATATACAACCTCGCCCTTGAATCAGGTCTCTTTACCAAACTGCCGATGGTACAAACCCTGGGGATCCTGCAGAGAAAACCGTAGAGAAAACTGATGCCGAATAACGAACCCGCGTTTAAAACAGGCTGAACGCTGTGGGCCTTACCCGTCGATCCGATTGTTATGGGTCCAGTGCCACTCGAGGGTGCCTCCCGCGCGCCGCGGCTTGAGGTATCCGGCACCGACAAAGTCTTCTATCGTGTCGCGAACCAGTTCGGGCTCGAAACCGGTCGCCTCTCCGATCCTGTCGCACAGCGTGCCGACAGATCCATTGCCGGAGGTATGATCCACGGGGAGATGGCCGTGGGTCTCGATCAGGTCCTCGGACAGGAGACGATAGGTAAGTTGCATCCTGAAGTGGCCCCCGACCCTCACATTATCTTCCGTCAGACCCCGTCCCTCCCGGTAATCGCGCACCTGCCGTTCCCATTTTTCAGTTACTTCCCGATCAAGTACCGCCACGAATTCCTCCATATCTTCGGGTGAGAGCCTCGATGTTCGGACAATGGCGCTGTTCGCGTCATATCGCGTCCAGTCATCGGTGAGGATTTCAAGATCGTACCCCTCGATCTTTTCACGCACGTCGGTACCGGGAAAGGGAGAGAGAAAATGGTAACCGTAGGCTATACCCAGGCTCTTTGAGAATTCCTGCGTATCTTTCAGGGACTCCGGTGACTCCCCGGGGAGGCCCACCATGAAGGAGGCATGAACGAAGATTCCCACCTCCTTGCATAGATCGACCGCCTTTCGCGCCTGCTCGAGTGTAATCCCCTTCCTGACACGTCTGAGCATCTCCGGATTGCCGGACTCTATGCCGAAACTGATACTATCGCATCCGGCATCGCGCATAATCTCGAGGGTCTCCCGGTCAACCGTATTGACACGCGCGAAGGCGCTCCACTTGAAGTCGAGCCCGCGGGCCCGGATCTGTTCGCACACCTCGCGAACCCGCGCCTTGTTCGAGGTGAACAGGTCATCCGCCACATTGATCCGGGAAATGCCGTACGACAGGATCTGTTCTATCTCGTCCATGACATAGGCCACCTTCCGGTAACGGACTTTTTTGCCCACCATCCGTCTTCCCTGGCAGAATATGCACGCATTCGGACACCCCCGGCTCGTAATGATGCTAACCGGGAAGCCGAGCGCCCGGTATCTCGACAGGGGGAGCAGGTGCCGCGCCGGCAGAGGAATGGAATCGAGGTTTTCTATCAGCTCCCTCGGCTCGGTGACAGTGATTTTGCCGCCCTGCCTGAACGCGAGGCCCTTGATATCGGGCCACCTGGAGCGATTTGCGATATGGGAGACCAGTTCCATGATGGTTCGCTCGCCTTCGCCCAGAACCAGGAGATCTATCTCGGGGTATGTCTGAAGGGTGCCAGCGGCATCGAACGATACATGGGGACCGCCCATGACGGTAAGGATGGAGGGGCGGTGCCGCTTGGCGGTCCGCATGATATCCGCGGCGACGGGGAAGTTCATGGTGACCGATGTTCCCCCCACGATATCGGGTTCGAAGGCATCCAGTTCCGCCTCAAGTTTTTCCGGGGTATACCTCGAGACGATATAGTCGATAACCCTCACCTGGCACCCCGCCGCCTCAAAGGCGGCCGCCACGTAAGAAACCCCCAGAGGAGGCGCCGGGGCCTCCTCAAGGGGGTACGGCGGAGCGATGATGGCTACCTTCATAGTCGCACCGGATTTCTGTCCTGCATATATCGGCCCTTAAAACTTAACCTTCGGCGCCGCCTGAGCGGATTCGGGAACCTCGAAGAACTCAGCCTTCGTGAATCCGAACATCCCCGCGAGTATGTTGGACGGGAAAGTTCTGATCTTGACGTTATAGCCCCTCACGGTCTCATTGTAGCGTCTCCTCTCGACGGCTATCCGATTCTCCGTGCCGGCCAGTTCATCCTGAAGCCTGATGAAGTTCTGGTTTGACTTGATATCGGGATAGCGCTCGACGGTGACGAGCAGTCTACTCAAGGCACCCGTCAGCTGGTTGTTTGCCGCTATCTTGTCGGGGATGTTCTTCGCCCCTCCTACCTTGGCCCGGGCCTCGGTCACACCGATAAAGACCTCTTTTTCCTGTGCGGCAAAACCCTTCACTGTCTCCACAAGGTTGGGGATCAGGTCGTAGCGCCTCTGCAGCTGATTTTCCACCTGGGCCCATGATGCCTTTACCCCCTCATCCAGGGTAACGAAACTGTTGTACGTCCCCTTGATGCCGGAATAGAACATCAGCAGAATCAGAACGATCACCCCCGCCACGATCAGAAGATTCTTTTTGCCCTTTGTCATCTGTATACTCCTCCTTAGTAAGTTAGAAATTATTTTCTGCGTTTTCCAGCAGGGAATAATTTCGTTAACGCACTTATCCCGTTTATCGGGACTGGTAAGTTAGAAATTATTTTGGTGTACGTATCCCCTGTATCGAGGTTGGTTGTTCGGCTTTTTTCTTACTCCAGTTCGTCGACAACCCCCCACAATCTTCTCACCTCCACAAGATAGGCCTTCATGATATCGCTCATCTCGGAGGAGGAGATCTTCTCCTTTCCTTCTTTTACATCCAGACACCGCAGAAAGACGCCCGCGTCAACGGGAAACTCACGGGCGAGCGCCTCCACAATCTCCCGTCGGGAAGAGGGGATCTGGGTTCCCTTGAGGTACAAGAGCCCTCCGAAGATAGAGATAAAGGCGGTTATCGATTCCCCTATCAGTTCCTGCACCCTTTTGGCCTTCCCCCCCGTCTCCAGGAACCGTTCCCTGAGGAGGAGCAGCTTACCCTTGATCTCACGTTCGCACTGAAGCCGCAGGTGTCCCGGATCGAAGGAGATGTCCTTCAATACATCTTCGCCGTACACGAGAAGATACCCCTTCTGCATATTGAGGAATTCGAGCGGATACGAATCGAGTGAGGAGGCAATATACGGTTTTGTCATGAACAGCGGGGTTGCCACGCCCTTTTTGCGCCACCGGGAGACCGTTTCAAGCGCTCCGTCCAGATGATCTATGGCCTCTTCGGAGAGAACGATCAGAAAGTTCAGGTCCGACTTCCCCGGCCGGTAGTCTCCCCCCGCCGCGCTTCCGTACAGGATAATGGATTTGAGGCTGTCCCCGTAGCTCTCTCTGTAATCCTCGGTGATATCGGAAAATATCTCTTCCGGTTTTTCTATTTTTGCCATCTCTCTCACTTCCTCCGAAGTATCAAAACTCGACAGGATTAACAGGATATTCAGGATGAAAAATTACCT
>JAFCZZ010000026.1 GCA_019314085.1 Deltaproteobacteria bacterium
GGTGAGTCCGGCACTTCCACGTAGTCGTCCGTCCCGTCGAAGGCTAAGGCCCGTCCCACCTTTCCCAGCGTCCTCTGCGCCCCGTATATGGTTCCGTGATTCCCCTCCCCGCTTATGTCGTGGGCCGTGTCCCCCGCCTCCTCCTCGAACTTCCACCACCCCTTGAGGCCGGAGGCCGACACGCCGTAGACGCTGTCCGGCACCACCCTCGCCCAATCAGCTATAACCGGCCGGCGGAAGAACGGCTTGTAGCACAGGCTCCTTATCCTCGTCATTTGGCGAACTCCTCGATTACCTCACACGGCTTGGGAGGCTTCTCGTCGTGGTAGCAGCGGTGGATGTTTCCCCTCGAGCGCTCCTCGCTGGGGGATCCCGCGTTGATGCTGACCGCGACGGGGGCCTTGCTCTTTATCGCCTCCCAGAGCTCCCTCGCGTCCGCCTCGCTTTCGAACATCAGGTCGCAGCGCACCCGGTACTTCACCCTACCCCTCCAGGAAGTTGTCGAAGGTGCGGAAGTAGTAGGACCCCCGGGACACCTTCATGTACGCCGTGACCTGGTGGTAGCCGTCGCCTAGGGCCGAGACATCCACGGATCCCGTCAGCACCTCGTAGGCCGTGGCCTCGGTCGAGCGCTCCACGGTTCCGGCCACCCCCTCGACCTTGACCCCCAAGTAGGCGGTTCCCCCGTCGGACTTGACCTCGGCCGCGAACTTGTAGTAGTTCGGGTCGAAGAAGCCCGCCTGCTTCAGGAGCCTGAACGACTTCTGCTCCGCGTACGCCGTCTCGGTTCCGCTGACCTCGGTCTCGTCCCCCGCGTAGGGCCACGTGCGCATGAGCGGGGGGAGCTTGGCGCGGGTCACCGCCCCGTCCGCTATCTTGGCCGAGACCACCGCGTTGTCGGCTATCTTCGCTGAGCCGACCACGCCATCCTTGAGCTGGGACTCGTATGAGACCGCTAGGTCCCCCAGGTGCTGGGATCCGATAGTGTCTGCCTTGATTTGAGAGGCGTAGGCCACGGCGTTGTCCCCCAGGTGCTGGGACCCTATCGTGTCGGCCTTGACCTGGGCCGCGTAGGCTATCGCGTTGTCGGCCAGGTGCTGGGACCCGACCGCGTCGGCGTCTATCTTCGCGCTGGTGACCGCCGCGTCGGCGAGCTGGTCGGGGCCGACCGCACCCGCGCCGATTCGCTCTTGGGGGAACGAGCCGGTGGTGATCTTTGAGGCATCGAGGTCGGGAACCCTGGCGACGTCGAAGGTCCCAGAGGTGACCTTTGTGGTCGGGAGTTCGGGAATGCGGTCGAGGCCGGCGGTTCCCAAGGTGAACTTGGAGATGTCCAGCCCGGACGCGGCGAGCTTGGGATCTGTCACCGCCCCGTCCGCTATCTTGGCCGAGACCACCGCGTTGTCGGCTATCTTGGCGGAGGTCACGCTGGCATCGGCATGATCGATAACCCCGTTGACCTCCTTGTCCGTTAGATCGGTATGCTTCGTTACCCCGGCCCCAGCCCCTTGAGGTGGATACACACCCATAGGATCACACCTGCATATCAAGCTCGAACACGGTGCATATAAGCACCGTCACCGCGGCCGAGAACCGCACGTTTATCTTGTCCCCCTTCTTGGTCACCACGTCGAAGATGTAGGCGGAGTTGGCGGTCAGCGTGCTCCCGCTGTTGAGGTCCAGCGTCACCGTGGTGGTGCCTCGCGTCAGCTTGACCCTGCAAACGGCGGCCGTGTCCGAGGCCACGAAGATCCGCATGATGGAGTCCCAGTCGGCAGTTATGTCCGAGCCGAAAACATCTGTGTCCGCCGCAACCGAGGTGTTGATCACCGAGTCCCTGTAGCGGTTGCGTAGGTTCTCGATGCCTATTCCCAGCATGCGGGGCACGCCCTCGGGGTTCGTGGAGGCCCAGAGGCGGATCGACGTGTCCTCGGTGGTCTCGATGTACACGGTGCGGAACCGCTGGAAGAGTATCGGGAGGAACTCGCCCGCGGATATGGTGAACTTCCCCCTCCCGTCCAGGTTGACGATCACCTCCTTGGTCGCCTCCACTAGGACACTCCGGGCGAACCCGAACCCCGTGGCCGAAAGGCTCCCGCTCATCTTCTTCCTCGTCCCGTCGGGCAGGGTGACCACCCCCATGAAGAGGTCGGCGGTCGTGGTTCCTTTGGGCACCGACTCCCACCCGCCCTCCGGGGGGAAGGTTATGTACACGTCCGGGCGGGGCACACCCTCGGTGATCTCGGCCACCATCTTCTCACACAACCTATGATTATATGGTCAATATCTGAATTAATCCTTCCCGAAGCGACTGTGAAAGGCAAAGCTTTAACTTTATAACCATAAACTTTAAAAGGGACTCGGTTAAGATAAAGAGGTGAACCGATGAGCTGGACAGGAAAAGCCTTGCTAAGTGCTACGCTTGTCGCCTTTGTAATTGACTGCATTGCGGCCGGCTATACCGGTTTTTCGCCTAAGTCGCTACTCAGTGTGAGCCTTTTTTTCGGTCTACTGGTGTTTATTTGGGCTCTTGTAACTGCCGAGAGAAGTCCCTAAGGAGGAGGCTGTCGATGAGTATCAGATGGAATAGACGGTGGGCAGAAACTGATTTTGAGTTTTGTGAAACGAGCGATTTCTCCGTTAAGGTGCGTAGAGATCTCTCTGCGATTGGCTTTCTTGAGCAGTGGTTAAATTACCTGAGACAAAAGCTGAGCGAAGAGAAAAGGAAGGTGAAGTGCGACCACGGGCGGACAGAAACCGTGAAATTGATTCTGCCACCGTTATCTGAAGATACCTATCAGTACGTGGTAGGGCCACCACGACCTTACAAGGAAATACTTTTGGGGAGGTGAGGACATCCCCTCCCTTGCGGAAGGGAACTTCCCGAGTTAGCTTTAACTTTACCATCGTAAACTTTATAAGATTCGTGATCCGATGAGGAAAGAAGGTGGATAATTTGGCTGAGACAATTGAAAGCGGAGGTGAGAGATTGGAGAAAGGAGAGGTGGTTGAAGTTAGGTGTTTCGGGGTTCCAGACGACAAAGTGAGAAACATAAGAACCCGGACGACAGCGGAGATTTTCAACGACAAACTCGGGATTTGGCAGAGGGTGGTGCTAGTCGATTACTACGACGATTGTCCGGTCTGCCGCAGAAGGATGCACGTCTTGGCGGTCGAGGGAACTACATGGTTCGCCTGCTGTTCCGCGGAGTGCTATAAAAAAGTCGAGGAAAAAGCGAAAGAACTGGGGGGGCTCCACGAAGCACTTGGATATTTCAGGAGGAAGTTTGAGGGGGGTGTGAATGGCTAAGCGCAAGTGCAGACATCAGTGGGTTCCGTACCAAGGAAGGATCTCCAAGATTCTCTACCAGCAAACCGCGGATGGGGGGCCGTGGGAACCCTTCGACAACCTCGAGATCACCGCCGTCAAGTGCGTCAAATGCGGGGCGGTGAAAAGCTGGGAAGGTGTAGAACAAAAGAGGAGGTGATATGATATGGGTTGGTTCGGTGTGGAAACGCCTGTAGTGTCGGACACCGTGCACTCGACCGAGATGGAGGTCGAGTTCTGGTTTTCCGAAGACGAGTGGGGAGCGAGAGTTAGGGTATGGGAGATAGACGAGTAAAAAAGTGAGCAAACGGAGGGCGAGAAGATGTCAGCATCTGAATCCCCCTCTAGGAGGGAGATCGAAGTGCCCGAACCAACGAGGATACCTACGGCGCCCGAAATTGGCGAATACAGAGCTGGAGATATTTATGTGAGGTCCCCCAAAAGCAAAGAAGCTATCGATGAAATCAGGGATGTTTTGAATATATGGGAGAAGCGACTAAAAACAGAGAGGGGGAACAAGAGAGTGAAAAAGCGGAGAAAAGGAAGAAATTTTAAAAAGAGCTGAGACCTTGTAATGCCACATTGTGGTTTTTAATCCCAAATCGATGGCTTTATAACTTTACATTAGTAAAGTGAAATGATGCCGATAGAGGAGTCGATAAGGGAGATCGGCGAGCGACTCGAGCGCACAAAGGCCGAGCTCGCCCGCATCGAGGATGAGTTCGAGGAGTCTTTGCGGAGGCACTTCCACGCGTCGATGTGGGAGGGGGTGAGGCACGAGGAGATCGGTAGCTTCGTCCGCAGGCCGTACTTCGTCCAGCCCCTGCGCGAGGGCGAGGGCTGGAGGCTCTTCGTCCCCCGGTTCATCCCGCTCGAGGTGGGGTGGCTCGAGTACCAGGACGAGAGCTACAACGTGTTCAGGGTCTCGATGTGGGTGGACTGGCTCAAGCCCATCCCGGATGTGCTCAAGTGGGATTTGGGGCTGGAGGAGCCGCCCTTCGACCTCCAGTTCGACTGGGAGAAGGGGATCCTCTCCGTCCAGCGCGGCGAACCCGAGGCGGTCAAGCGCAAGTACCAGCGCTTCATCCACCGTAGGCTGAACCACGGCGTGTTCCAAGTCAAATCGTCGCAACGCTTTAGCTTCCTCGTCCAGCTGCTGAGGGACGGAATCCTGCCCCACCCGCCCAAGCCCGCGAACCCCGAGGACATAAGGGCGGAGGAGCCGTTCGAACTTCGCGATTACCAGCGCGAGGCTTTGGAGTGCTTCATGCGCTATTCCCATATCGGGATATTCTACCCCTTCGGCGCCGGCAAGAGCTACTTCGGGGTCTATATGATAGGCAGGATCAAGGGCAGGAAGCTCGTCGTCGTCCCAACCCGCACCCTCATCGAGCTTTGGGGGGGCCGGATCAAAGAGCTGTGCCCCGAGGAGCTCAAGCGGACGGAGATAATCACCTACCACTCCCTCCACAAGGTTCGGCAGCGCGAGTTCTCTCTGGTATTGATCGACGAGGCCCACCACGCCCCCGCCGACACATTTTCCCAGGTCTTCTTCATCAAGCGCAAGTACACCATCGCCCTGACCGGCTCGCCCTACCGCGAGGATGGTCGGACCGAACTGCTCTTCACGATGGGCCGGCCCGTTGGAGCCGACTGGAGCTACTTCTTCAAGCTGGGGGTCGTCAGGAAGCCGAGTGTCACGGTAGTCGTCCTCCCGAAGCGCGAGGACAAGCTTTTCGAGCTGAAGCGCCTCCTGAAGGAGCCCCTCATCACGCTCATCTACTGCGACGGGATCGAGAGCGGGAAGAGGCTGGCCTCGAACATAGGGTGCCCGTACGTCTTCTCTGAGACGAGGCACAGGCTCGACGAGATCAAGAGAGCGCTCGATGGCAAGGGCTATGTCGTGCTGAGCAGGGTGGGCGACGAGGGGGTGAGCCTGCCAGCAATCCAGCGTATCGTGGAATACGACTTTTTGTTCGGCAGCAGGCGCCAAGAAGTCCAGCGCGTCGGGAGGCTGTTCCACGCGACCGAGGCGGGCGAGCACTACGTGCTGATGACCCAAGAGGAGCTGTCGAGATACAAGAAGAGGCTCTACGGCCTCGTCGAGAAGGGGATAGAGATCAAGTGGGACGTGAGGGTCGCGGCATGAGGCTCACCCAGGAGGACCTGGACCGCTTCGTGGCGGAGCAGCGCTCGGAGAGCTACCGGGAGCTGTGCTTCTACGTCCTCCGCGACTTCGTGGGGCGGGAGCTGAGCGCAGACGAGGTCGGGCGGTACGTCAGGCAGAAGTACGGGAACCCCAACTCGCGCAATGTCGCGTTGGCCCTCTTCAAGTCGTTCGCGAAGTGGAAGCGGTCCAAGATCCCCCCGGTGGGCGACGAGAACAACATGGCCCGGTTCGAGCTGGAGCAGGTAGCGGAGATAAAGCGAGCAAGGGTCGTTAGGGAGATCGAGAGGCGGGCGCTGAGCCTGGACGAGCTCGAAAGGGTGCTGAAGGTTTACCCCCCCGACAGCGTCGAGTTCTCCATCCTCTACATGCTCGCATACACCGGGGCGCGGCCCGGGGAGCTTCTGGCTGTCACGCCCGAAATGGTCGAGGGCCACGTTTTGAACCTCGTCACCGAGAAGACCCGCGTCAAGAGAAGGAACCCCCTTTCCCCGCTGGCGCTTGAGTGCATGAAAAGGCTTCTGGACGTCCGCCCCAGCTACATGCGGGTCTACAAGACCTGCGTCGAGGCGGGCGAAAAGGCCAAGCTGGGGTTCAAGCTCACGCCCAAGGTCTTCCGGTCAACGTTTAGGACGCTGATGGATCACAGGCTTGCGGAGCTGGGGGTGGGGCGCCTCAGGGGCGACATCGCGATCAAACTGGCACAGGGGCACACCGTTCCGGGCGACATGGCCGCGATCTACTCGGACTTCAAGAGGGACATCGAAGACATGTTCAGGAGGCATCACTTCATCCTGCCGATCGAGGAAAAGATGGTGAGCCTCGGGTGAGCTTTTGGGGAGGAATACGTCGAGGAAAGCTTATATACTTTTAAAGGTAAAACTTAGTGATGACAGCGGTCCTGAAGTCCCCAAGGAAGTTTGAGATCCTGAGGCTCATAAACGAGAGGGAGAGGGTGACCTCCAGGGAGCTCGCCGAGCTGACGGGCCTGGAGCTCCCCCACGTTTCCAAAATGCTCCACCGGTACGTGAGCGAGGGTCTGATCAGGAGGGAGCCAATAGGCGGCAGGGGCGGCCCCTTCTCGTACGAGCTCACGGACCCGGGGAGAAGAAGGCTTTTTTATTTTTTTAAAATTTCAAAATAAAAAATTAAATAAATTTTACAATTAATTACCAAAAAGTTTATATACTTAAAGTTTCATTTTAAATCGAATGAAAAAAGAAAAAATAGTTGAAAAGGTCGTGGTTCGCTTCAAAGCAGATTGGGACGAAAAGGACCCGATCCACGAACTCGTTTTTGACACCGAACTAGAAGCCCAAGAGTGGATCGAAAGGGCCGGCAGCGATGGCATAATAGAAGTCAAAAGAGTTCCAGGGGTCTACAAAAAGCAGCTATACCGTAACGGTTTCCTCACCGGGACCTATGGAAAGGTTTGGGTCCCCCTGGAGGAAGAGGAGGGTTTACATGAATAAAGTTGACATCGACCTAAGGGCCCTGGCCAAAGCTTTCCAAGATGGCGAATACGTACCCCAACTGGACATGATGCTAGACCGTACACATGTGACGGCCATCAAGGGTTTGGGGAACCCCTTGGAATTGCCCCAAAGGGATCCGTCGGAAATCGCGGTTGATCCCGAAGTTGAGTCTTGGCATCCCGTTGGCTTCAACACAAGCGCTAGGGTGGATCATCAGGAGCTGAAAAAGTGCATCCTAGACGTTTCGAGGATATCCAAGGGATACGCGTTTAAGCTGAAGATCGCCGGCGGAAAGGTGGAGCTAGCAGCGGATGACGGAAGAGAGGAGAACGAACGGATCGACTACCAAGCGGAGATCCCGGCCGAGACCGAGGGAAAGGCCGAAACCTGGCTTAACCCGAAGTTGGCCTATGATTTCTTCAAGATCTTCAAAGCAAACGGGCCGATAACCGTCAAGCTGAGTGACAACGAGGGAGCCAAGATAGCTGCGTTCGAGCTGGACGGTGCGGAGTACTACATAGCCCCCATGGTGATAGACTAATGCTTTTCCCTTTCTTCTTCTTTGTGGGTTCGAATCCCACAACCGAAAGACGCGGGTTCAAATCCCGCCACGTTAACAAAATGTTAACCGTTAAGCTTATAAGGGAGGGTGAACGGATTATAACCGGAGGGAAAAAGGATGAGGATAACCGGAAGGGCTAGGTTCGGCGTTTCGCTGGTGTACAAGGTCGGCGGGATCCTTGGGGAAATGAGGTTTACCAATTTGACCGAGCGCGAGGCTAGGGAAACCATCCAGGAACGAGGGAGACCGAGCGACGTAACCGTTAGCAAGGAAAACAAGGAGAGCCAAGCAACCGACACGCTACAAGAGGCCCAAGAGCTAGCGAATCGGCTAAGGCGGGAACTCGGCTATAACCCCCTGAGCTTCAGCAGGTCACAACGGACGACTAGGACCCTTTGGGTAAACGGGAAGGCCTTTAGAGTACGGGACGGGCCCGGAAAGTGGAGGCTGATGAGGAACCAGATGACAAGGATCCTAGAGATCACGAAACCCGAGGATTGGCTTTTTGCCCTGGACGGCCATTTTGACGGGCAAATAGACGGTTGGGCGTACGGCGACGGCAAATATAAACCGGCCACCCCCGGACTCATCCACCGGATCAGGGAAGACCTGCAACGCTACGAGGGTACATATGTGGACTTCAACACGGAACCGAAGGATACCTTCGGCAACCCCCAGGAGGTGGGGGTTTTCGAGATCTGGAACCTGGCGATTTTCAGCTACCGGCTGAAACCGCGGGATGGCTTGGTTAGGTTCGAGGACGGGAAAAACGAAATCCCGGACATCATCGACCTGAGCGAGTTAGAAGCACCGAAAACCCAAAATTTGCCCGAACCACCTAGAGACGACGAAAAAGCCGAAATTTTGGACGGGATCCAGCCCATAGCGAAAACCTTCAACCTCAGCGAGGACGAGGCGGCCAAGGTCCTAGCGGCCCTCTCCAGCGCGATACAGAACACGGAAAACCCGGCCCAGGCGATCGAGCGGTTCACCTCGCTGGCCCCCAGGGAGCTAAGAAAGGCGTTCATGCTTGGGTTCCTGCTCAGCGTGGCCGCGATCGTCAACACGGCGGAAAAAAACGGGAGGCCGGACTACATAGGGTGATCAGAAAATGTCCCCCCTTTCTTTTTTCTTTACCGTAGTAAAGTTTCAAGCTCATACGGGACCGGATCCCGCAGGAGCCCGGGGGGCGGAGGAAGCCCCCCCGCCCGGAGGAGGAACCCCGAAAGCAGAGAGGGGCGGGCGGAAAAGAAGGAGGTAAAAGAGGATGAGTGAGGAATCACGACCACCCGTGGCGGAAGCCGCGGACCTCCTGGAAGTACTGACGTACCTCCAGGAGAAGGAGGAAAGCCTATCGAGGCACAGTAACAAATTGCGCAAAGCTGTGGCGAGGATCTTCGGCGTTTTCGGCGACGATAGGCATTGCCAGATTTGTGGACAACACTATAATGCGCATTTTCCTCGATGGAAGGTGCACTATGCCGATTTCTACGAGTACTACCATGCGAATGACGAACAAGAAGTGAGAATGCTTGCCGAGCGGGACGGGATCACGAACATCGACAGAATCGAGAAAGTCGAGGAAGCGGCGATCACGGACCACAAGTTCGTCCCCAAAGTTTACGTGAGCTTGAGCATCCGGGACGAGAGGTGGTTCGCGAGCGAGCGGGATGAAAGCGGGGAAATCACAGACTACTACTTGGCGATGCGGAAAGGGGAAATGGTCATTGAGGCTTACGACCATGAGTGGCTGGAGTCGACAACAATCTATCCCCACAATCTCTCGCGGAAGAATCTGAAGAAACTTGTGCAGTCGGGGAGGATCCCGGCTTTCATCAGGCTCATGGCCGAGAGGGTAACAGCGGAAGAACGAGAGGTCAGGGAGCTTGCGGAGATCGCGGAAAAGCTGGCGAAAGCTGTGGAGGGATAAGATGCCTACGTGCTACATATGCGGAAAAACAATCAGAGGACGATACGCACACGACGAAGCGGGAGCGATATGCATCGGGTGCGTCAGGGCGATGGCGCACGGAGATGTTCCAGGGGGGCCCGAACGGGAGGAAACGATCCGGTGGGCCAAGGAGCAACTGCGCAGGATCCGGAGGATCTAATCTCTCCCTTCCCCTTTTTTTCTTTTATAGGATGAAGTACTATCTAAGTCACGGCGGTGGCGTGAATTCAACTGCTTTAATGCTACTTTTGGAGAAGAAGGGAATCGACTTTGAATCAATCTTCGTAGACCACGGGGGCGACTACCCCGAAACTTACGAGTACATTGATTACCTGCGCAGCTTAGGGCACAAGATAACCACCATCGTGCCAGATGTGCAAGGGTTCAAAACCATTGAGGAGTTTTGCTTGAAAAAGCATGTGATTCCGACAAGGAAGCTGAGATTTTGCACCTTCAGGTTCAAACTCCGCCCCATGTACAAATACGTCGAGAAGCCATGCATCCTCTACGTCGGAATAAGTGCTGACGAGTCTAGGAGGATCTCGGGCTACAAGGAGGGCAAGGGCGGTGTCAAACAAGAATATCCGCTTGTCGAGTGGGGGATCACTAGACAAAAATGCATACAGATCATCGAAGAAGCAAAATTGAGAGTTCCGCGAAAATCTGGGTGCTGGCTATGCCCCTTTATGCCCAGAAAGGAAGTTAGAAGGCTCTACCTAGAACACCCAGATCTCTATCAAAGACGAAAGGCTCTAGAGAAAAATTGCCGGAGAAAAGACCTTTACTTGGAGCCTGGGATCCCTATCGAGAAATTAGCCCTAGAGGATGTGCCCCCTTTAACGAGATGGATGTAAACTTTAGACCCGTAAAGTTTATATGCAATGAACGGCAATATATGGCGGAAAAAGACAAGGAGGTGAAAAGGATGGAGGTGCACATATATAAAAACGGCGACGAGGTAAGGGTGGAAGGAAAGGGCTCGGTTTCGGAGATCCGCGAGGACGCCCTGAGGCTGGCCAAGGACATCGACGAGACCATAGTGGCCCCCCGGCTGAAGCAGCTCGCCGAGGACCTGAGAGCCTACATAGGGAAGTAAGACCATGGGGGAGGAGATCAACAAGGCCCTGGGGGCCCTCAAGGAGCTCGACGCGAGGCTGAGTTCGCTGAGGGTCCCCTCCCTGTTCGGCGGCAAGCGGGAAGCGGTGTTCAAGGCGAGGATCCTCGGGGAGAACAGGATAACCATCCCAGCGGAAGAGGTCGAGGCCCTGGGGCTGAAGAAAGGGGACCTAGTGCAGGTAGTCCTATCGAAGGTCGAGAAGGAGGCGGGGAAATGACCAGGAAGTGCAAGAACTGCGGGTTCGTGTTCGAGCTACCGAGGACCGAGTGGCGCCCCCGCAGCCTGAACCCGGGGCGGCTCTATGCGCTGGCCCCCGAGGCGCTCTACTACCCGGTCGAGGTGTGCCCGAGGTGCGGATCCGATGCTATTGAGAACCTGCAATGAGCCTTTCCTCCCCCTTTTCTTTTTCCCCTACAAAGGTGATGGGATGGGAAGATACCGTTGCCCAAGATGCGGGAGCGACCAGGCCCTTGACGGCCGGGACCTGATCCCGAGCCAGCCCGGGTGGTTCAGGTGCTTCCGCTGCGGAACCTGGTGGAGGGTACGGGAGGTGAGAGAGTTCCATGCCTAACCTAGTCGACCTGCTCGGCTTCCCCAGCGTGAACCTGATCTTGGGCAAGCGGGGGAGCGGCAAGTCCGCGTTCGGCTACAAGGCGCTGGAGGACGCGCACGAGATGGGCTACCCGTGCTTCGTGCTGGGCCTGCCCAAGGAGAAGCGCGCGCTCC
>JAFCZZ010000304.1 GCA_019314085.1 Deltaproteobacteria bacterium
TTGTCATTCCGGCGGAAGCCGGAATCCAGTAATTTCAATATGTTCTGGATGCCCCCGTATCAAGTACGGGGCAGGCTTATCAAGTCCGGCATGACGTTTTTGGGACTTTTTACGGGTTTGTCAAGATTTATATTGTATAAAAAATATTTGAAGAGTATAGGAAATTTAGTAGTTCGTTTTGCAAGCTTCATGTCATCTCGACCGAAGGGAGAGATCTTTGTGACATGCTTTTTATTCATGAAGATTTCTCGCTCTGCTCGAAATGACAGCATTGCAAAGTTATTTATGAAACGCTTTACTAATGATTATAATCTGCCAGGTGGCATAATCTGATTCCGATGGCTCGGCTTATCCAGCCGGGATAAATAATAGTACATATATACAATATAGCGCTAAAGGAGGTGTAGTTATGAAGAAGATCATAGTTCTGTTGGTGGCTGGTTTATTTATGGTTCCTTCCGCATACTCAGCAGATCAGGCCCTGCTTGAAAAAGCAAAGGCGGAGGGAAAAGTATCGTTTTACGCCAACATCACTGCCATCCAACCCATCATGCAGAAGTTCACAGGGGATAAGGGTGTTAAGGGAGAGTATACGAGAATTTCCACCTCGAAATTCCTTGCGACCGTCCTGACTGAGTATCAGGCCGGAAAGCTTATTGCCGACGTACTTCAGTCGCCCCTGCCGATCATGGAACTCCTGAAGGATAAGGGTGTCCTGACCGCGTACAAATCACCCGCGGCCGCCATCTATCCCGAATGGACAAAAAAGGACGATAAGATTCAGATCTTCGGTATTGAATATGTCGCCCTGATCTATAACAAGGAGCTTGTCAAACCGGAGGATGTTCCCAAGCGGTACGAAGACCTGACAGACCCCAAATGGAAGGGAAAGATTGTTATGGCCAATCCTTCCGCCCATGCAACCACTATTTCCTGGCTCATCGGGCTGAAAGAGAATGTCTTCCCCTCCGAAAAGGCCTGGATGAAATTTGTCAAGGGGCTCGCGGCCAATGAGCCGATGTTTGTAAAATCTTTCGGCCCCACCCCTGCGCCGGTGGAGAGCGGCGAGAAGCTGATCGCTATCTCCATGCCGAAATATATCATCACCAAGGCGCCTGCTCCTCTGGATTGGGCAAGAGTTGACCAGCCTCTGCTGGGTACTCCCCGCGGGATATCTGTCGCCTCTACAGCCAAACATCCCAATGCGGCAAAGCTCTTTGTCGATTACTGGCTGTCCAGAGATGCCATGCAGATGCTGGCCGATAAGGTTGGCGAGTACGTCCTCTGTCCGGGTGTCTATCCACCAATAGATGGCATCGATAAGGCAACAGTTCTGCCCATTCGGGTGCTGTCGAATGCCGAAATCCGTCATTGGGGAGGCGAATTCAAGAAGATCTTCGCTATGCCGTAAAGGCGTTCCTCTTTCATTCATTACAACTGCTTCGCGGTCCTGAGACCTGGCGCTCCCGGTCTCAGGACTTTTTCGGTAATTATCCATGGGAATCATCATCAAAAATCTGAACAAGAATTATTTCTCGGAAGGTAAAAGGATCAGAGCTCTGGCGGATGTTGATCTGACCATTCCGGCCAATCAAATTTTCACCCTTTTAGGCCCCAGCGGATGCGGAAAGACCACTCTGCTCAGATGTATTGTTGGGTTGGAAACACCGGACTCGGGAGAGATAGCGATCGGGGGGGAAACAGTCTGGTCGAAGGAAAAGGACATCTTCGTCCCTCCGGAAAAACGGGGGCTGAATATGGTGTTTCAAACCTATGCAATCTGGCCCCATATGAACGTGTTCGATAACGTGGCCTACCCTCTGCAAACCCGAAAGGAACCAAAAAAGGACATCATAAGGAAAGTCAAAAAAACTTTACGGTTTGTGCAGCTTGAAGGTTTCGAGAACCGTCCGGCGACAAAATTGAGCGGCGGTCAGCAGCAGCGCGTCGCACTGGCCCGGGCCCTGGTTGCCGAGCCAAAGGTGATTCTGTTCGACGAACCTCTGAGCAATCTGGACGCCAAACTGAGAGAAGAAACGCGGAAAGAATTGAGAGATTTTCTGACCGAGCTGAAGATCACTGCCGTCTATGTGACCCACGACCGGGTCGAAGCCCTGGCACTGTCGGACTCCATCGCGGTGATGAAGGACGGTAACATCATGGAAATAGGAACCCCCAAAAAAATCTATTTCAACTCCGATCATCGATTCGTGGCGGATTTCATCGGTCGAGCCAATCTGATCGAAGGCAAGGTGAGGACCGTTGAGGATTCTTACGCGATTGTCGATTCCGATATCGGCGCCATAACCTGTCCCCAAGGCCCTGACACATTACCTGGAAATACGGTGTCGGTGTGTATTCGCCCCGAGTTCATCAAGGTGATGGAAAAAGATACCCGGGAGAGCCTCAATATCTTTCAGGGAAAGGTGGACTCCCTGGTCTTCGTCGGAGAGTCCTACGAAGGTGAGATAATTATCGCGGACACTCGCCTGTTCACCAGAATCGAACCAACTCTCGCTATCAGGGAAGGGGAAGAAATCACCCTTTTCTTAGACCCGGATCATTGTTTTGTGCTATCGAAATGAACAGGACGCTTAATCCAAGAGCGGCATTGACGCCAAGCCTGATTATAATTGTCGGTTTTCTGACGGTATGCCCCGTCATCATGCTTATCTTCGGGAGCTTCTCTGAGGGTCTCGGAGCCTTCGGCAGCTTCACCCTGGATAAGTACACGCAGGCCTACACGGATCCCGAATTTGCCGGCATCATTATCAATACGATTATATTCACCATCGGGTCCGCCTTTGTCGCTACCAGTTTGGCCCTGTTTCTGGCCTACCTGAATACGCGAAGCAATATCCCGTTCAAATTTCTGTTCAGTATCATCTCTATCATTCCTATGATGATCCCCCATATCCTTTTCTCCGTCAGCTGGGTCCTTCTCCTGAACCCCTCCAATGGTATGATCAACCTGTTCCTGCAAGAAATATTCTCCCTGGAGGGTTCTCCATTCAACATCTACACGCTTCAGGGAATGATCCTGGTGGAGGGATTGCTGGATCTGCCCATCGCCTATCTGATCCTCGCCCCAGCGATGGCCTCCTTCGACGTTTCCTTTGAAGAATCTTCCAAGGTCTGCGGAGCATCGAACCTGCGAACGCTGATCAGGGTGACGCTGCCGGTTCTCAGGCCCGCCATTCTGGCCTCCTTCATACTGGTTCGATCTCAAGCAGAGGATATAAACCTTCTGTGGTCGATCTTAAAAGCGCCAAATATCCCCTTTTCGGAATCGTCGGCATCCTTTCCTTTGTTTTGATCGTCCTGCCGGTCTTGGTCCTGTTTTATATTTCCCTTGTTCCCTATACCATGGTGCCGAGTATGAAGGCCTTCTCCATGATGAGCTGGAAGCACTGGATAGAAGTGCTAAGCGACCCCATATCCCTGCTTTCCTTGAAAAACAGTGTCTTCCTGGGCATAGTTGGAGCGTCGCTGGGAGTGACCCTTTCTGTCTTTGTTGCCTACGTTATCGTTAAGATCCGCACTCGCGCATCAGGCTTGCTGGAATCCTTAAGCTTCCTTTCATTCTCCTTTCCCGGGATTGTTGTCGGTGTCGGCTTTATGTGGTTTTTTGTCAAAACGCCTCTGTATGCCACGATCTGGGCGCTATTGATCGGGTATATCGCCACATATCTTCCTTACGGGGTTCGACCGCTCACGAGTGCCTTCGTTCAAATACACAGTCACCTGGAAGAATCGTCCAGGGTCTGCGGCGGAGGAACCCTCTATACATTGCGCCGTATCATCATACCACTGCTGATCCCCGGCGTAGTATCGGGATGGATACTGATGGCCACCATGTTTGTCCGGGAGTTGACACTCTCGGTCGTGCTCTCCAGACCGGGAACGGAAGTCCTGGCTGTGCAGATCTTCCGTTTTGCCGAAGATGGTTTGTGGGGGCAGCTCTCCGCCCTGGGGATTATGATGATTTTCATCTCCACAACCCTGGTCGTCATTGCTTCTTTGATCGGGGCAAGGCTGACGAAAGTGGAAACTGTCAGCCAATAGAGAAGCGTAAATTGCAAAGGTATTCGGCTACGTTATAAATTAACTTTGGTGAACTCGTAAAAGGTCTGTCATTCCCGCGTAGGCGGGAATCCAGAAGCGTATAACCATTTAATCCCGACTCGTCGGGACTGGATTCCCGTTTCTCGATCGGAGCCAAGGACAAGCTTCACGGGAATGACAAAATTGTGCATATTTCGACTTTTTTACGAAGCCATCAACTTTGAAAATTCTTATACTGAAGGGTTAACTGTCAGGCATCTTGGCTGTTTTGTTGAAACCATTCCAGGCAATTCTGTAGAGAAGACGGGGCGTTCGCTTTACGCCGGTACTGGAGATTCTTTCCAGCCACTCTTTCTCGGCTCTGACCGCTTCGGTAAAACAGCTGGCGGAAAAGCCACGGCGTTCGGAATCTGCATGACCGGCAAGATCAAAGGTTTTTGAAACGAACTCCTTTTCGAGGACATCCCGCTCCGATCTGTAGGTTTCGAGGAATGTTGAAAAGTCGCGCATCACTCTTCTGTGGAGCAATTCATGCCTCCAGTAAAGAGTCGCGGTGTCATATGTCCCCGATGGCGTGGGACCGGTATCCGGCATCCCGGCATCAATCCATACAGGCTTGAAGATACCGGTGCACGGGGCCGCTGTCCCGGTGACAAAGTGAGTGGCCCGATCAGAGCGCAGGTGTGACACCATTGACCCCGTCGTCTGGCTTCCCCTGATTGGTCCGAATCCCGCGTGCATGCATATGGTGGAACCTGTAATCCCCTTATCGGGAAGCCCCGTTTCGCTGTCTCTGTAACCATGATCTCTCAGGATAGACATGAAATCGGGGGCCGTCAGGTTGCCCGTTTTAGCGCCAAGCAACCTGGTAGTCCTTGTAAGACGTTCCTTGCAGCGGCTGAATCTGGTGTAGAGGAAATCCGAATAACAGCGGGCAAAGTGAAAATCGCCCGGATTCTTACACCATCCCTTTTCGATTGCGTGATCGACAAGTTCTGGCGAGGCGAGATCCCAGTCATTCCCGATGGTGATGCCGTTTGAGATCGCGTATATTCCGTCCACTTTTTTCGCGGCCCAGTGGCGACCCGCCGTTTCGAGAACCCATGCCTCATCGGGGCCTGCTATCAGGAAGCTGTTGTGGTAGAAAAGCTTGTGCCGGAAACCGCAATTTCCCCCCTGACCATATTCGGCCATCAAACCGGTGATTACATCGAGCGCGTCAGACGCGGTAACGGCGCGCTCCAGGGCGAGCCGGAGGAGATCCATGCCGGTAAGCGACTTTCCCTTTTCGTAGGGCTCTTTTGTAAAGACCGCCTCGTTTCCTATTGCGACGCCGTGCTCATTTGCACCCATTTCCGCTCCCCAGATCCAGAATGGTTTGGCGAGGAGAACGGCGTTGGTATGCTCAACCTGGGGGATGTCTATATATGTGCATGAAACATGACTGCCCGGGGAATGGTCTTCGGCGGGAATAGAAATCACATAATGCGCCTCGTTCGGTTCACGATCAGAATTTTTTCCGAACAGTACCGTACCGTCGGCGGTGGCCCCGGATGTCGCAACAATCGTATCGCACATAGTGGGTGATCTCTCTTATCGTTTCCTTTTTTCCAATAGTGGAAAACGTGGGCATAATGTTCCAACTTCAGATATTCGTGGTAATCACTTCACCAATTGAGCCCAACACCTTCTCGGAAGCGACTGTCAGCGCTTCGTCATGCCGGTGGTCAAGAGAAAACACCCGGAAGTGGGTGACCCTTGCCGGTATAAAACGGTAAATATCATTTATGGGTTCAAGCGATATGGATTCCGTGGAGGGGTTGAAGATATTTATTTTCTTGTCACCTTCCGCCATGGGGTTTATCGGCCTGGGGTCCTGTGTCGCGAGATCCACGCGGAATTCCATCTCTTTCAGTGCTTCAGGAAGGACTTCTCTTATCTGCCTTTCATATTCTTCCGCACTGGAAAACCTGATCCCCCTCTGCACTTTATCCACGAAAAACTCCGCGGAGAAAGACATTTTCCACTTGATCTGCCTGCCATGGAGTCTTTCCCACTGTCCGCCCAGATTTTCCTTTTCCGTGTCTTTTGACGTCAGCCAACCTTTTACTTCGTTGAACAGGCTCCAGTCATCACAGTTCAGATATTCATCCAGATTGTCGGCGGGGTCACACGGAAATATTATATCCATGGTATCCCTGAATATTTCCTGAAGATGAAGGTCGATAGCCCTCGTTGTCCTGTGGAAGTACACATTGGAATACAGGCTGAGCCTGGCATTCAGAAATCTGCCGAGCGCTGAAATTCCCACCTGGTGAAGGGTAAGTCCTTTTTCCGTAAAGAAGGTATAGAATCGGAGCC
>JAFCZZ010000305.1 GCA_019314085.1 Deltaproteobacteria bacterium
GCTCTTAGACGTGGAGATGGAGGAATGAGCTATGAAAGTTGAAGAAATCCCGATTTCTGACATTATTATCCCCGAAGAGCGCGCAAGGGCAACGTTTTCACCAGAACAGAACGAAGAGCTCCGCGCGTCGATAGAGAAAAACGGTTTTACCGTCCCAATCCTCGTTAGAGCCCTCGATGATGGAAAATACGAGCTCATTGACGGAGAGCACAGGATTCAGGTCGTTTCGGAGCTGGGCTGGGACAAAATCCCCGCTGTTGTGTCCGAGCTGGACGATACTCGCGCTACTCTGCTGAATATCCTTGCAAATACGGCGAGAGGGTCGCAGAACCCGATGGACGGACGTGGCGGAAGCGTTGAGGAGGGCGTACGAGGCGGGGGCGGACGAAAAGGAGCTTGCAGCGGCGACGGGACACACAGAAAGCTGGGTTCGGCTGTATTTAGCGCTAACAGACCTCCCTGAGCACTACAAGGAGGCTCTAAGGGAGGGAGCGCTCAAAGTGGGGCACGTACAGGAAGCTCTGAGGCTGAATGACGTTGTAGAGATTGATGCGGCCCTGCAGTCGGCTCTACAGCTCGGATGGAACGTGAAAGTGATGAAATACTACGTAGAGAAGAGATTGAGCGATTTGCAGCGAGCAAAAATGGCGGAGGACAGAGAATTCCTCGATACGCCGCCCTCTGTTGAGTATGCGGAGGCGGTCGTGCAGTACGGCGACTGTATGACGTGCCGAAAGCGGCGATGCAGACGCTGTACAACGCTCTGAACGTGTATTTCGATGTGACAAGACGAGAGCGCTTAGCTCAGACACAGCAGCAGCAGAACAGCCCCCGATGGCGCCGGTGGAGCGGCAAACGGCCACGGCAGGGACAGAGACGAAAGAGGAGGTCTCAGAGGAGGATATGAAGCTGCTAAAGCTGATTAAGCTCGCTAAGGAGAGTGGTCTCGTATGATAGAGATAGAAAAGCTCGAAGAGCTCGACCCTCCCTATGAAATATACGAGTTCGAGCCGTGCCGCCCCGCATACTTCCGCATCACGGAGTGGAAGCTCGGAAAAATCACAATTTCGCCCCGCTTTCCCGGTGCTCCGCCGCAAAAAACGGTTGAATGTATCAGACTGTACGTAGATCCCGAGACAAAGCAGTTTTACCCGCCATGGTGGGATATCACGTCGAGAAGGCTCGTATATCAGCTCGCGGGGATGTTAGCGCAAGGAATTCCCGCGGACATGTGGCTTAAAGTGCATAGAGATATCCCCGGACCGAAAGCGCACTTCTCGGTGGAGTGGACGGAAAGAAAAGAGTGAAAAAAGAGTTTTTGGACGAGAGGGGTTCATTTAAGGAATTTTGGCTCGTCGTAGATGCGGGTGCGCTTCATTTCGAACCAATCGGGCTCGTCATCGTGGCCGCCGCCGGGCTGCTCGCTCTGCTCTTCTTGCTCTTCCACAAGCTCGATGTTCACCCAGCACGCTTGCGTGCGCCCAGCAAGCCATTTTCTTTCAGACCGCGCGAGGGGGCAGTATTGCGGCAGTTTATGTCCGACTTCGGTCTTGCTCAGCGTTTTGGTGTCTCTTTCCTCGCAGAATCTGACATACTCAGCGTAAAAGTCTGCTTTCGACACAACAGCCCCTGTTCGCTCCCTGACCCGCTCGCTCACGAACCAGTAGAGAGAATCCGATTGTTTTCGCCAGAATTCCGCGGCATCAGCGAGTGTCTCTTTGATTTCGAAGTCCCCACGCTCCCTGAGCCTCTTCAAGCCTTCAAGAGCGAAATTCAGTATTCCTGAGAGCTCTGATGTCAGCTTCTGCAGCAGCTGCTTGTCCTCTCGCCCTAAGAAGCTCTTTTCGAACTTTATTATTATCCAGCGCCGCCAGAACGCGGGGGTATCGTCTGACGTGCGTGGAAGCTTGTTTGCTGCGAAAATTGCCTTCCCTTCGAAATAAAAGCTAAAAGGACGCTGATATAGCCTTCTTGCGGAGATTGCGTCGCCGCCTGTGAGGCGTTTAAACGGTTCTGTGTCATACAGCGCTTTCGAGGGGTTATCTGAACAGATGTTCGCTAATTTGCCCTCAAGCTCTGCTCTTATACAGTTCTCGCTGTTCAAGTCTTGCAACGAGAACGATGTCGTGTTTTTCGCCCCCAACAACGCTCTTAGCGTCTCTAAGAGTGTGGTCTTGCCGTTCGACCCTGAACCGACGAGCATAAACGCTTTATGATGAGGATTGCCGCGCTGCAAGCAGTACCCGAACATTTCTTGCACCAGCCGTCTTTTTTCCTGCTCATCGAAGATTTCCCGCAAAAACTGCTTGAATCGAGGGCAATCAGCGTTCGGTTCGTACTCCACGGGCAACTGATACGTAAAATAGAGCTGGGGAGTGTGGGGGCGGATTTGCAGGGTCTCTAAGTCGAGAATGCCGTTGCGCAGGCAAAGATAGCCGTGAGGATTGAACTGTTCACGCTCTATGTAGTGCCTTGCCTTCATTTCATCGATCAGGTTACTGATGAGCGGTTGCGGAGCGACTTTTCCAGCCTTTTCGAACTGTCTCCGAATCCACGCCCTGATATACGTTTCTCCGCCAAGATGATAGTATCCGTCGATGTATATGTAGAGCTCTTCAGTGTCGCGGGGGCAAATGAAGTGAAACTCGCTATCGAGGGCTTGAGCGAATGCGAACATGTCCGCTTTGCCGTCTTCATCGAAGAGGACGTGATCCCGCCGCTTGAGCGGGGAGGGAACGCCGAACTCGGCAGAGAGCTGGTCGACGGCTTCTGTGAAGCTCTTTTTCTCGATTTTCTGCACGAATGAGATGACGTCGCCGTGTTCGCCGCAGCCGAAACAGTAGAAGTGATCGTCATAGACGGTGAAGGAAGGTCTGTGGTCGTTGTGGAACGGACATATTCCTGACCAGTAGCGCCTTCCCTGTCTCATTTTCTTAACATAGCGCTCGATGACGGTTGAAATGTTGATGTTGCGCTTGAACTCCTCGATGTCGGTGGGGCGTTCGACGCGGGGAAGGCGTTCGTCGAGGAGTTTTTGGACGTCGGCTGTCTGTATTTCTGTGTTGCGCACCACCTCGTACCGAACACCGTTTATTTCGGAGGGGGGTATGAGCACATAGCTGCCCTCGCCCTGAACGTCGATTGGGAAACCGCGGTAGCGAGGGAACTTTCGCTCGAGCGAGGCATCATAGAAGTACAGATGATAGCCGCCGCTCGGCGTGCGCACTGTAAATGTGTCTATATCGCTGAAGAAACGTTTATATAGTTCAGGGGAATCAAAATCTATTACGACGAGGTGGTTCGAGATCGAGCCGCATATGACGGCGAAGTTGCCCTTCCACAACGTCAACTTCTCGCGTGGGTACCTCGCGAGCTGGTAGTCGCCCCATGAGCAGGCGGGAATCTTCTCGCCTGCTCGGATGGGGATGATGTTCGCCTCTTTTAGCTGTTCTGGGATGGTGGGGTTCATGCTCCTCTCAGACCTCCTAAAACCTTACCGTTCTTACCGTTCTTACCGTTCTCTATATATTTAAGTGTTTGCAGGTGTGAAATTGTATAAAGGTCAACCCCCATATGTTCGGTAAGTTCGGTAAGGCATCTCAGCCGCTCCTCCCGCACGAAGAGGACACACCTCCAGCCCGCAGCATCCCGGTGCGTCCTCGTTCCACATGCATACCCTCTCCCCAAGCTGATCTACAGCAGCGTACTCACACTCTCTGCCGAGCCACCACGCTCTTTTCCTGCTCTCCATGCTCTGTACTGTGCTCCTTTCTCGTATATACCCCCTCTCCCCCCAGCTCGGGACGTGTTTCTTTTCTATATATATCCCCCCTCCACCCTTCAGAAGCCGTTTTTGCTGAGAAAACTGTTATATACACCGAGCTCGTAGTGATAATTAGCTGAAATAAGACTAAAGTAGTCTTGAACCGACCTTTCAGCCATGTGCTGCCTCACCTCTTCCTCTTTTTTTCCTCCTCCGTTCAAACGTGTGATGTACAGAAATGTACAGCCATTGCCGACCCTGACTCAGTGCTGTATCGAAAAAAATTTTGTGTATATACCCCCCTCCCTCGCTGTCTTGC
>JAFCZZ010000306.1 GCA_019314085.1 Deltaproteobacteria bacterium
CCTGACGATGTTCATCAGGGGCAAAGATGGCTCCATCCCGATACGGATGGGTGAACCGGTCACCGGCGCGAAGATTGCGGCCCTCCTCGACGGGGCGTCCGCCGGATGCGGCATCCACATCGACCGTGGTAAAATCTTTCTTGCCTTGATGCCGGTTACCATTGTAGATTACAAGCCGATTTTGACTCAGAAGGGACACGGCATAGGCGACTAAGGAGAGCAGATGTGAAAGAAAAAGACGTTTCCATTATCAACAAGGGATGCAGACTCAACGGAACCCTGGATTTTAAGGGGTATCTCATTGTGGCAGGCACGGTAGAGGGTATGCTAATTGCCGAGACCGTCATTACGGAAGAAGGGAGTATTATCAAGGCAGACGTCACATCAGAAAATCTCACTATAGCCGGTACCTTTGAAGGTAACATCATTGTTACGGGGATATTGACCCTCCTCGGCACTTCGAACGTGCGGGCATCCATCCAGTGCGGCAATCTGGTGGTAGAGAAAGGAGGCATTTTGAACACTTCGAACGTGCGGGCATCCATCCAGTGCGGCAATCTGGTGGTAGAGAAAGGAGGCATTTTGAACGGAAGGATCACTCCCCCCTAAATCTAATCCCCGCCTTCAACGAAGATACCCACTGAAAACCTCATATGTGGCGCGCGATCCCTGGTATCATGTGGTTTCACCTACTGTGGCCAAGGACACGCGTCGGTGCACATCTTTTTAATGACTCTGCCTCAACCGGATCTCTCCCGCAGCCAGATGCGCCCTCCGTGTCGGTTCGGGCAATCGATATCCCCTGCAACTCGACAGGGTTACCTCTACAGCCTTTTCTAACCCTATCTTGTGCCCCTGTGACACGAAGAGAGGTTTTACGTTCCTCTTTGTTCTCACAACGGCGCCCATCATTTCACCCTTATGGACAAGGGGGGAATGATCGCCCGGTTCATCTCCCGGTTCATCATATGATCCGATCAGCCTCGTCTTTCCGCACCCTATGGACGGCGTATCGAGAAACAGGCCCATATGGGATGCAAGACCGATCCCTCTCGGATGGGCGATCCCCTGGCCGTCGAAGATGATGATGTCGGGTGAGAAGGTCAGCCTCCGGAAGGCCTCCAGGAGCACGGGGCCCTCCCTGAAGGTAAGCAACCCCGGGATATAGGGAAAGTCGACTGTCCCGCTGGATGATGCCTGCTCGATGACCTTCATGGTCGGGAAATCAAGAACCACAACGGCCGCAAAAAAGGTGCTGCTGCCCTTTGAGTATGAGATATCGGCGCCGGCGATTGTTGTTATTTTGCTGGGGATGTTCTCATTGTAGAGGATAAGCCGTGTCCGGAGATCATTCTGTATCTTTCTGGCTCTGTCATAACCGATGTTCCAACCATGCAGGTGTTCTATCTTCATCTCGTGGTCGCTTCGATCTATGGAGCCATGCCTGCCGCGTCGGATGCCAGGATTTTCCTGGCCTTTGCGATATCCCTTTTTATCTGCCGGATCAATTCCTGAGGATCATTGAATTTTCTCTCGTCACGCAGCCGGTCTATGAAGAGTATGGTGACATCTTTTCCATAGATATCACCCTCGAAATCAAGCAGATGAACCTCCGCCGAGGTCTCTTTGTTGCCGAACGTGGGATTGTTCCCTATATTGATAACCCCCTGGTGCCGATTGCCCTCAAGCCCGGCGATAATGCCATAGACACCTGTCGCGGGGATGACCTTCTCTGATTTTATATTGGCGGTCGGATAGCCCATATCGGTTCCCCGTCGGTACCCCTTAACGACGATACCACTCACGCTATAGGGCCTTCCCAGCATCTCAGATGCCAGCCTGACGTTTCCGGCAAGTATTGAAAGGCGTATATTGGTGCTGCTGGCAATCATCCCGTCTGTCTTCACGACGCCGATTTCCTCCACCTGAAAGCCGAATCTCCTGCCGGATGTCTTTAGAAATTCTGCGTTTCCACCTTTCCCTTTGCCGAATGCGTAGTCATATCCAACAAGTAGTTTGCTGAGACGCAGCCTCTTCCACAGGATATTTTCCACAAATTCCCCGGCGGTTACCTCAGCAAACTCGGTGGAGAAGGTGATCAGAATAACCGTATCCACGCCGCATGATTCGATGAGATCCAGCTTTTCCTGCAGGGGGGTCAGCAGAAAGAAGGGTCTCCGCTCCGGGTGCATGACCTTTTGGGGATGGGGATCAAAGGTAATAACCACTGATTCTTTATGTGCCTCTTCAGCTTCCCGAACGATTTTATTGAAGATTTCCCTGTGTCCCAGGTGCACGCCGTCGAAGTTGCCTATCGTAACGATGGCGCCTGTCAGATCTTCGGGAACGTTGTGATCATCTCTTATAATTTTCATGCCGCATCCAATTATTTGTTTGGGGCAGTCGCCCTGTTCTGGACAAGCACCATAGCACGTATTGCGTTATTTTCAAGGGTAATTTATCTTGACAATACAAGGGTGCATCAGTATAAGCGTTCCATAGTTTTGCGTGCCGAAGTGGCGGAATTGGTAGACGCGCTAGGTTCAGGGTCTAGTGGGCTTATGCCTGTCCGAGTTCAAGTCTCGGCTTCGGCACCATATGCATAAAGGAAGGCGTAATCTCAAAAGGTTGCGCCTTTTCGTTTTTGGCAGGGTGCGTATAGGGTGCGGATTGGATCACATCTAAACAGTTTATCCACTGTCATTTGAATAGATGTATGTCCTAGCTGCTCTTTGACGTACACAGGGCAAAGAGATCGGGATATTCTGAGGAAGAAAGGGCACGCCTGCTGAGGGGGAATATTCAAAAGAATGGATATGCTTCCGAAGTAATACCGAAGTCATACAGGGATCTGATGCAACGGTATGAGAAAAGGTGAGTTCGGCTTTTGTGGTGTCTCTCCAATGATGTGCCTTTATGGGTGTACGGGCATTAAGCTTTCCCCCTCCGACTGAAGTGACTGTGTACTGATAGGGGGCAACCGTTTCCAAGGCAGTTTTTCGGTTGAAGGGCATTGAGGTTTCTGATAGGCGGTATATGGAAGCCCGGCATATCTTGATGGTATGCGGAGATGGAGGATCATGCGTTATCTTCATATTGTCATCGGTATCACCTTTTTTATCACCCTGTCTGTTTCCCTTACCGGTGCGGGGGATGTCTATCTGTGGACGGACGATGAGGGCGTGACGCACATTACCGATAACCCCCGCAGTCTCCCTCACGGGGGGGATATTGAAAGGATTCGCTACAGGCACAGGGGTGACGTGAATCGGCAACCTCTATCGGATAAAAAACGTGCTTTAAAGTCATCAGGGATGGGGACTGAAGAACAAGAAGCGGTCAATGGCCGGGATAAGGGGTTGTCTGAAGATCCGTACCGCAGGGAACGGGAACGAAAGCTCGAACGGGCGAGAGAAGAGTATGAACGCGCAAGGGAACTGGTAGAAAAGCGGCGGAGGCGCTATAGCCGTAAAAGCACCCGGCCCAACAGGGACCGATACAGACACGCCCTGGATGAGCTTGCCGAAAAGAGGGATCAACTGCGGGAGCTGAAAAGACAGAAGTGACCCGCATCTGACAAGAAACGGTATATCGTTGTCCGTTTCACTGCCGCGGGGAAGCTATTTGACCAGCCGAGAGATTTTCCTGAACCGGTCACCTCCGGCGATCTTAAGCAGTTCGAAGAGGGCCATCTCTGTGCTTGTGGGCTGTGCCCCTTCGTCCTTCATCCTCTCGATGCCAAGGGCCCGGTTTCCGGCCGTTCGTGATGAAATGCAGTCTGTTACTATGTGTACTTCATATCCCATACGGATCAGGTCAACCGTCGTCTGGTAGACACAGACGTGGGATTCGATGCCGGCAACAAGGATCTGCCCCCGCTTCATGCCATCCAATTCTCTCATGAACCGGTCCTCTCCGCAGCAGCTGAAGCTTGATTTGGAGATGGGGCTGACAGCCACCAGCAGAGGGGATATCTCCGGGACCGTAGCCCCCAGTTTTTCGGGGACCTGCTCCGTGACGATCAGCGGAATATTCAGGATTTCAGAGCCCTTGATGATCTTCTGAAGGTTTTCAAACAGGGCGTTCTTCCCGTGCATCACCCGCGCGAGGCTCTCCTGTATATCAATTACGATCAGCAGGCTGTTCTCTATCGTAAGCATCTGTCCTTTCCTTCCTTTTCCATTTCTCATCGTATGTCATATTTCTTGGGGGAAACCCGCTCCGCGCATAAATCCCTATAAGACGATCTTGATCGCAGGGTGCCCACACAATCTATCATATATCCCCGTGCGGTGCCCTTCGTCGTCAACCAGCATTTCGAGATTCAGGCAGTGGTATTTTCCGGTCTTGCTGGTATTGGACGGTGTGATTGTACAGGCGCACCCCTCCACAATCTCCCCGATGGCCTTTTCCATTTCCCCCTTATCGGGTCCTATTATCTTATAGGCCCACCGGCAGGGGTATTCCAGGATGGGTTTTCGACCGTCTTTGTTGATTATTTTTTTTATGGTATTCCTCCTTCGGAAATATGAATAAAGATTGCACTGTCCGATATTTGCCGGGATCCTGAATTCTCCGGTGAGGAGGTGCGATCAATAGCGAAAGATAGCGGCAAGAGATGAATCCTCCGGCATTTCACTCTGTTTGATCGCATATACCGTCCCACCGTTCAGGATGGTTTGTATGGCCGCCAGATCTAGCAGGTCTTCGTTCCAGGCTCCGGCCTCTGTGTCCATCTCGACCTTGTCGGTAATGGGGTTAAAGGTTCCCCACTGCTGAACACCTACCGGGACGAACAGCGTGCCGATACGACCGTGAAAGGCCTCCCGGACGATCTCTCCGATGTTACTGGAAGTGAGTCCGGTCCCGGCATTCTGGCTGTATTGTGCGAGGGCATCGGCCCTCTTTGTCTTGAGGCGGTCCTCCACAACCGGCCACGCCATATCGCTCAGCCTCTCCGCACTCAACCCCTCCGGGTTCCCGGATATCCATCGGTCGGTGAGGTGGGGATAGGTATTTGCCTCTCTGTATATGGGGAACAGATAGTCCACACCTGCGAAGATAAGGGGGGACTTCTTGTCTCTCAAAAGTTCACGTAACCCCTTGTCAATGAGTTTGAAATATTTCAGTATTTTTGCCTTCATATCTTCGGCGCCCGTATGGCGCTGGAGGCGTTTCTCGAAATCGTCAAGATTCAGTGCCTCGTCAATATTTTCCGGGATGCCACTGATGTCGGTTTCCTGTACCCGCTGCAGCGAGCATTTCAGAAACCGGACGTTCTTCTGACTGATCGCGAGAATGGAAAATTCCGTATCAGAGACCAGGGTCGGTATCAGGGGTTTGATGTGAAAGCGATCGGTTATGACCACCAGTTCCTCGAAGTTCTGCGGCAGCCGGTAGTAGGTGAGCGATTCCTCTGCCATAAACAGGGCAAGCCCATCGCCCTGGCCCTGCCAGAAGGGTATATTCCCCAACAGTTCCTGCGCCGGCGCGAGCATCTCTTTTATCTCCGATGGGCGCAACTCGCCGCTTGCCAGCAGGCGATCTCCGGCATCGCGCAGCAGATTCTTGTATCGTATCTGGTTCTGCTGTATCTCCGTTCCCTTTCTAATCGTAGGCATATAGATGGAAACACATATTCCAAGTTGCTGAGGCATTAAAGACTTGAGTTCGTTTCCGGATAGTATGTCCATACGATCGATCTCCTTTCGTTAAAAAAGGTTTCTTACGATTTATTGATAACAGAGGGAAGCCACCGATAGATTGGGGAGAGGTGCTGTGCGACCTGCCCCTTGCGAGGTATCATGAAGATGAAACACTTTTTCTGGTCGGGAACAATCGCAATATGCCTGATAGTACCCGGATCGGGGTTTCGATCGATGAAATCCATCAAGCGGGTATGCATTTTCATAGTCTCGTAATACAGGTGAAAGGTATACGCCCCCCATGTCACTGTTTCTTTGTTCAGGCGCTCTGCGCCGGCTATCTTTGCGCCGGCAAATCGCGAATATTGT
>JAFCZZ010000307.1 GCA_019314085.1 Deltaproteobacteria bacterium
ATTCACCACCTCAAAAGAGGGGCAGAAAGGGATGCCACAACGCCCCTTCTGCCCCTATGCCCTATTTCTATCTGGTTTCCTCTACCCAGGCTTCATACTGGGCGACAAGCTCTTCACCGAAATCTTCCACCGCCGCCGCCCTCAAGGCCGGTTCCAAGATTGGCGCGAACACGGCCTCATACTCATCCGGTGACACCTCGTAGATCTCAACCCCCTCTGCCCTAAGCCCTTGACGGGCCTCCTCCTCCTGAGCTAAAACCAACTGGGTGCAGTACTCCGTGGCCTCCTCGCCCACATCCATCATGATCTGCTGCAAATCACTGGGCAGGCTGTTCCACCAGTCGAGGTTGGCCACAATGTAGAAGTCGGTTACTATGAAGCGTGGGATGAAGACATATTTGGCCACCTCGTACCACTTCCGCGCATAGAAGCTGGTGATACCCGAGTGCGCCCCGTCGATGGTGGCCTGTTGCAATGCCATGTAGACATCGGCGGAGCTCATCACCACCGGGGCACCCCCCAGGGCTGTTACCTCCGCAGCGATTGCCTTGCTTGAGATCCTGACCTTAATTCCCTCCATGTCCCCAGGACTATGCACCGGACGCGTCAGGATGTAGCCAGCGCTAGCGCAGTAAAGTATCGGAGCAATCACTTTGGCGTTCCCCTGCTCCTCCATCAGCTCTGCCTGGTACTCGCCCAGTGGCCCGCGTGATAGGCGCAGGTAGTGGTCCAAGTCCTCGTAGGATTTCCCCCCGTAGGGCATAATGCCGGGGATGACCCCACTCCACCACGGAAAGTAGGTCTGCGCCATCTCGATGGTGCCGGTGGAGATGGCCTCCGGGACCTCCACATCCTTCAGCAGCTGGCCTGCGGGGAAGTGGTGGAAGACAAGTCGGCCGTTGCTCTCCTCTTCAGCCCTCTCGCAGAATAAATCCACCGACTCGCTGATGGGATGGCCGATGGGCATCTGGCTTGAGATTCTGATTTCGTAGACCTCCTCAGGCGGACCGGCGCAAGCCGGCAGAAAGCTGACCACAACTATTGCCACCAACACCAGTAGAAGGCTTCGTAGCAACCAATGTCTCATTACACACCCCCTTGTTAATCTCAAGCGCTTTCCTTTCTCTTGTTACTTGACCATAATCCCTCCTATCGTAGATTTGGCGTCACAACTTGGCAGCGTCAGGGATGGCTACATCGTCTTGAACAGGCTGTATAGTAGCTCCTCAGCGCGCTTTTCTTCCTCCTCCTTTAGCCTCTTCAGCTTCTCTGGGGAACACTTCAAAAGCCCCACCAGTATCTCCTCATTGTGCTGCCCCAGGGTGGGTGGCGCCGAGGGTTCCTCCTCGCTCTCAGGCATCTTCACCGGGTTCCCCACATGCTTTATCCTCCCTCCCAATGGGTGCTCCATCTCCACTATCATCCTGCGCGCAAGCACCTGAGGATCCTCAGCCGCCTTATCCAGGGTATTCACCGGGCCGGCGCCGATACGCTCCACATAGAGGAGCTCAAGCCAGTCCTCAGCCTTCTCCTTCATGAACGCCTCCTGAATGATGGCCTCAAGCTCCTCACGATGCTCGATCCTAGACTCGCCGGTCTCGAACCTGGGGTCATCAATTATCTCCTCAATCCCGAGGACACGGCAGATTCGAGGCCAGCAGGGGCCGATGGCCAGGTAGCCTTCCTTGGTGTTGAAAGCCCCGTAGGGGATCAGGGAGAGGTGACCAGACTTCTGGGGGCCACAGACGATGCCAGAGCAGAAATAGTAGAGCAGGTGATAGGCCAGGGATGAGATCTGGCCATCGAGCAGGGAAACGTCGATCACAGTCCCCTTCCCCGTCTGCGCCCGTTGCACCAGGGCGGAGAGCACCCCGATGACGCCAAAGAGCCCTCCCATCTCATCAGCGATTGGAGCGCCATACCTCACTGGCGGTCTCCCTGGCTCACCGGTGATGCTCATCGCACCGCTTATGGCCTCAGCAACCACGTCGAAGGAGAGACGATCCTTGTAAGGCCCTGTCTGCCCATAGCCGCTTACAGAGCAGCAGATGATCTTAGGGTTTATCTCCTTCAGGGTGTCATAATCTGCCCCGATCTTGTTCATGGTTCCAGCCGAGAAGTTGTCCCACACCACGTCCGAGACCTTTACCAGATCATAAAAGATCTCCTTACCCGTCTTTGTCTGTATGTCAAGTGCCAGGCTCTTCTTGTTCTTGTTGAAGGCCAGGTAGTAGAAGGGCTCTCCCTTATGATTAGGCCCTGGGAACAGCCTGCTCAGATCGCCGCTCCCCGGAGGCTCGATCTTGATCACCTCAGCCCCGAGGTCAGCCAGCACCATGGAGCCGTAGGGCCCGGCGATGGCGCGCTCCAGGGCTAGAACCCTCACTCCCGATAGCGGCCCCTTCATCTGTTTCCTCCTTTGTCCTTCGGTGATTCATACTGGTTCATTTCTGTCCTCTCAAACATACTAGATCCATAAGCTCAGTGACATCACGGAGCTCTTCAAGGTGAGATACCATATCCAGGGATAGCTGCGTATCCTGTGGGGAGAGAACGAAGCTGGCGCAGTCCCTGTACTTGGCGGCCAGCTCCTGCTCGCTCATCGGATTGGGGGGGTCGCCCCTGGCCACCAGCACCTCATGGCTGAGCTCCCTGCCATCTCGAAGCCTGATGGTGACCGCCTCGGGCATAGATAATGTCTCCTCAGGAGCCACCCCCTGGGGATGGACGAAGTGCACCCTCTTCAGCAACGCCTGAGCCTTGGGGTCAAGGACCTTCTCATCTGTGAACTGCCTCAGCCCCACCTCACCATCAAGGATGGCGATGGCCATGCAGTACTGCATGCTGAACTTCCCCTCAAGGCCGGTCTTGGGCTGGGAGTGAATCAGAATCTGGGGGATGGCGTCGGAGGTTCTACACTCCACCCTGTCCACATCATCGGGGCTGGGGCGGTGCTCCCCTATTAAATGTAGAATGGCATCGATGCAGCGGTGGGTCAGCCGACAGCAGGGATAGGGCTTCATGCTCACCCCAGGGGAGACGATATCGAAGGGGTCGCCCAATCCATGTGTGACCCTGTCAATGTCATACTCGGCACCACCGCTGAACAGCTTGCAGAAGCCCATGGGGCCCTCCAGGATGGCCTCATCAGCGGTGAATCCCCGTTGCGCCAGGAGGGCAGCCATTACCCCGTTCCTGGCAGCGCTTCCAGCATGGAACGGCTTGGTCATGGTGCCGAAATTCTGCCTCGTCCCACCCGCCAGGGAGGCAGAAATCCCAAGGGCCATGGCGGTCTGGTGGGCATTTAGCCTCAGCATCTTGGACGAAGCGGCGGCAGCAGCCATGGTGCCCAGGGTGACGGTGGCATGCCATCCCCAGGTATAATGGCCAAAACCGATGGCAGCACCCAGC
>JAFCZZ010000308.1 GCA_019314085.1 Deltaproteobacteria bacterium
TCCCATCATGGCAGCTACCTCACCGCCGGGGGCGGGAAGATTGACGGCAACGCTCTTTGCCGTCTTTCCATTTCGGTTATCCACGACCTTGCCGTTCCAACTGCTAAATGCAACTTTATTCATTCTCAAGCACCTTATCCTGTTTAGTTTCACACTTAAGAACACCGGGCGCTTCGCCCCGTGTCTTTACCCTGCTCTCTTTATCCTTCCAGTTCGGACCAGGAATGCAGATTCTCTGCCTTGTCGAGCAGTTTATTATTCTCTAGGATTACTCTGTCCTGTATCTTCTCTATGTAATCGGGTGTCAGATGGCGAAACCGGCCCTGTATCTTCAGGTAGTCTTCCACTGGTCTCAGCTCCTCCGGGTTGAGGGACGACAACGTGTATTTGCCGTTCTCTATCTCGTACAGCGGGAAGACCCCCGTCTCGACGGCCAGCCGTCCTGCCCTGATGCATTCTTCAGTCTGAACCCTCCACCCCGTCGGGCAGACCGACAGGCAGTGGATGTAACTCGGCCCCTCAACCTCCCGGGCCTTCTTGACCTTGTTCATGAAGTCAAGGGGATAGCTGTGACAGGCCGTGGCAACATAGGGCACGTTGTGGGATGCGATGATCTCGGCGATATTCTTCTTCCACTCGTTCTTTCCCTGACTGGCGGCGCCGGCCGGGTTTGTGGTTGTCGAAGCGCCGAAGGGCGTGGCGCCGGATCGCTGTATGCCGGTATTCATGTATGCCTCGTTGTCAAAACAGACATAGAGGACATCATGACCCCGTTCCATGGTGCCGGAAAGGGCCTGGAACCCGATATCAAAGGTTCCTCCGTCCCCGCCGATGCAAACCGTCTTTATCCTTCGATCCGCTATCTTTCCCTTCCGCCGCAGGACCTTGAGCGCGGCTTCAACTCCCGCACCGACTGAGGCGGCATTGGGAAAGGCGACGTGAATCCACGGGAGACCCCATGCCGTCGTGGGATACATAACCGATATAACTTCCATGCATCCCGTGGCGTTCACGATCACGGTATCTTCGCCGAGGGCCTTGCACATCAGGCGGATAGCGAGGGCTTCCCCGCATCCCGAACAGGCACGGTGCCCGGCATTGAAGTATTCTTCCTTGTCCACCAGCCGTGGAGCATATAAATCAAAGTTCTCTACAGTATTCATGATCCCCTCACTCCGTATATTTCGTACGCTTTTGCGGGTTTCTTCTTCTGCGCACCGATCGCCTGTTCCGCAATCTTGACGAAATCGGCAACAACGACATCGCGGCCGCCAAGCCCGATGATATGATTCGTTATCAGGGGGCGTTCCTTTTGATCGTACAGGGCCGATTTGACCTCCGCACAGACAGGACCGTTGGCGCCGCCGAAGGATACCGCTCGGTCTATAACCTCCAGCGACTTGAGCCCTTTTACCGCCTTGAGCAGTTCTTCAGTGGGGAAGGGTCTCCAGAGTTTCAGCTTTAACAGGCCCGCCTTCACCCCTTTGTCGCGCAGTTCATCGATGGCAACCTCGGCCGTGTCTCCCATGGACCCCAGGGTCAGCATGGCGACCTCGGCGCCTTCCATACGGTACGCGCCTATGGGCTCATATTTGCGGCCGAACTGTTCCTCCCATTCCTTCCAGATGTCCAGTATGATCTCCTTGGAGTTTATAAGGACCTGGTCCTTGGCCATCATGGCTTCATTGAATATCTCCGGCATCGCCAGAGCTCCCATGGAGACAATATTGTCCGGGTGGACAGCGGCGTATGGTTTGTACGAGGGTAGAAACCGGTCTACTTCCTTCTGACTGGGGAGCATCATGGTCTCCACCACGTGTGTCAGCTGGAAGCCGTCCAGGTTGATATTGACCGGCAGCATGACGTCACGGTGTTCGGCAATCTTGAACGCCTGGATCATCATGTCAACCGATTCCTGGCCGTCCGCCGCGAACAGGGAGATCCAGCCGGAATCCCTCTGTGACATAATATCGCTGTGGTCGTTCCATATATTGATGGGACCGGACAGTGCCCGGTTACCAATTGCCATCACGATCGGAAGGCGCATGGCCGGTACGATCGGAACGATCTCCGCCATATACAGAAGCCCCTGCGAACTTGTTGCCGTAAAGGCGCGTGCGCCGGCACCGGATGCACCGCAGCAGGCACTCAGGGCGGAATGTTCGGATTCCACACAGATAAAGTCGGCATCGAGCCTTCCTTCCGCAACGATATCCGACAGATGTTCCGGTATATGGGTATTCGGTGTGATAGGATAGGCGGCCACAACGTCGGGTTTGCACAGGGCAACCGCTTCAGCCGCAGCGAGCGCTATCTCCATACCAATTCTTTCAGACATAACCTATCCCTCCTCCACCATCTTTATGGCTCCAGGCCAGCATTCATGGGCGCAGATTCCGCACCCTTTGCAGTAATCAAGATCCGCCATGAAGTATCCATCGGCATCTTGGGAAATACACCCTTCCGGGCAGAAGATATAGCAGACGCCACACTTGATGCATCTGTTGGTGTCGTATATGGGTCTCGACGCCCGCCAGGTTCCCGTGTGGTAGTCCCGCGTGCTTCCCGGCCTGAACACCATGCAACCAGGATTCAATTCCTGCCACTTTTCCGGCCATTTTTTTTCTTTTTCCATAAGACTTATCAACCTCAAGGTTTTTGTAAACTACTTGGCTATTTTGAGCTCCTTATAAGCCCGTTCCATCGCATTTATGTTTTTCTGAGCTATCCTTCCAAACCGCTTCTTCAACGGCTCTTTCACCGATTCAATCTTTACCAGTCCGGTCGCCTTGACGGCCGCTCCGATCATGGTGGTATTGGTTATCGGGACACCCATCTCTTCACGCGCTATCTTCGATGCGTCAACCGTGGCGACGGTTCCCGTGAACTTTGTCTCCTTCTTTATCTCTTCCGGGGGCTTGGCCGTATTGACAATCAGGGTGCCTTCGGGTTTCAACCCTTCGGCAACGTTCACCAGGGCCATCAGGCTCGAGTCAAGGACGATGACGACATCGGGGTTATAGATGCCCGATCTGACCCGTATCTTCTTGTCATCGATGCGGTTAAACGCCGCCACCGGCGCCCCTCTTCTCTCGGGACCGAAGCTCGGAAACCCCTGAGCATATTGCCCCTCTCCAATAGCGGCAAGCGCGAGGGTCTCTACCGATGTCACCGCTCCCTGACCGCCTCTTCCATGCCATCGTATTTCTATCATGGAAAATCTCCTTTGCGTGAATTCATGAAACTAATATTTTAATTAATAAAACCTTTTCTGTCAAGACCTCTTTCAAAAAAATGTTAGAAGCACGTAATCTGTCCGGAGTCGTAGCACGTAATCTGTCCGGTTTACAATGGGTCACCAGGAGGTGGCCAATGAGACGGACGGAGATACTACAGGAGATCCGGA
>JAFCZZ010000309.1 GCA_019314085.1 Deltaproteobacteria bacterium
CTTTTTCGGCCCTGGGGAGATCCTGATTCCCGCCTATACTTCCCTGGCCGCGGCCGCGCGCAGGCACAGGAAGGCGGATGTCCTGATCAGTTTCGCATCTTTCCGGTCCGCCGCCCAGTCTGCGGAGGAGGCATTCGAGCTGGAACAGATCAGGACGATCGTCCTGATTGCCGAGGGTGTCCCCGAGCGGCGGGCGAAGGAGCTGATCGCAAAGGCCAGAAAACTGGGGAGGGTGATTATCGGCCCGGCCACGGTGGGGGGTATCCGGGCCGGTGCCTTCAAGATCGGCAACACCGGGGGCACCCTTGAAAATATCATAGAGGCGAAGCTACACCGGCCGGGCTCCGTGGGTTTTGTCTCCAAGTCCGGCGGTCTTTCCAACGAGGCGTACAACATCATTGCCCGGAATACCGACGGCCTCTACGAGGGGATCGCCATCGGCGGCGACAGGTACCCGGGGAGCACCCTGCTGGAGCACCTGCTGCGCTACGAGAAGAACCCCGCCGTCAAGATGCTTGTCTGCCTCGGAGAGGTGGGGGGGATGGATGAGTATGAGATCGTCGATGCCCTCAAGAGAAAGGAGATCAGAAAGCCCCTGGTTATGTGGGTGACGGGGACGTGCGAGAAGGCCTTTAAGACGGATATCCAGTTCGGACACGCCGGGGCCAAGTCCCAGACCGATGTCGAGGGGGCGGATGCCAAGAACGCCGCGCTGAGGGCCGCCGGGGCCATCGTCCCCGACTCGTTCGATGATTACGCCGAGAAGATCCGCGAGACCTATGAAAAGCTGGTCAAGAAGGGAAAGATACAGCCGGCGCCGGAGGTAGCGGCCCCATCCGTTCCCATGGATTTTGCCAAGGAGCTCAAGGCCGGTGCGATCCGTAAGCCGGCGAGCTTTATTTCGACCATATCGGACGACCGGGGGGAGGAGCTGCTGTACGGGGACCTGCCAATCTCACAGGTCTTCAAGAAGGATATCGGCATCGGCGGGGTCCTCAGCGTTCTGTGGTTCAAGAAGCTGCTCCCCCGCTACGCAACAAAGTTTATCGAGATGGTCATCATGGTCGTGGCGGATCACGGACCGGCGGTCTCGGGCGCCCACAACACCATCGTGGCCAGCAGGGCGGGGAAGGACCTGATATCCTCTCTGGTATCGGGACTGCTCTGTATCGGGCCGCGGTTCGGGGGCGCGCTGGATGGGGCCGCCCTGCAGTTTTCCGATGCCCTCGACAGGGGCCTCTCCCCACTCGAATTTGTCGATTCGATGAAACGAAAGGGTTCAAACATCCAGGTGATTGGGCATCGGATCAAATCCGTTCATAATCCAGATATGCGGGTGACCATCATAAAGAGGTATGCAAAAAGGAATCTTAAGAGTACGATGCTCTTGGACTATGCCTTGGAGGTGGAGAAGATCACCACCTCCAAGAGGGACAACCTGATCCTGAACGTGGACGGCTGTATAGCCGTCTGTTTCGTGGATCTTCTGAGATCCGAGTTTTCCAGGGAGGAGGCGGACGAATATATCCGGATGGGATCGCTCAACGGCCTCTTTGTCTTGGGGAGGAGCATCGGTCTTGTCGGCCACCACCTAGATCAAAAACGGCTCAAACAGGGTCTGTATCGTCATCCCTGGGAAGATATTGCCTATCTGAAGGAGTAAGGAGGGGCGAGAGAAATCATACAATCTTATTCCAGTTTTCCTCTACACCAGGGGAGTTCGGGGGAAAATACCGATTACCCGGCCGGACGTTTTCACTCATACTGGTGTTGCCGGAAGGCAAAACCCAACAGACAATTGTAGAGGGGGCAGAATGAACAAGATCAAGATTGCGTGTATAGGAAATTACCCCCCGCGGGAGTGCGGGATAGCGTCCTTTACGAGGGATCTGGTCGAATCGATGGAAAGAACCGATCGGGTCGAGTGCTCCATTATCGCGATCAATGACCAGGATCAGGACTACCCGTATCCCGAAAAGGTGCGGCATGTCATCCGGCAGAACCATCAACGGGATTATCTCAAGGCGGTCAAATTTATAAATTACAGTGACGCCGATGCCTGTGTACTGGAACATGAATTCGGTATATTCGGCGGTGACAGCGGTACTTACATCCTTTCGCTAATCCATCGACTGAGGATTCCCCTCATTGTTACCCTGCATACGGTTCTTGAAAAACCTTCCTATAACGAAAGGGCCATCATCCATGAGATCGGTGATAAGGCTCAGAAAGTTGTAGTGATGAGCCATCGTGCGATCAAGTTCCTGACCAAAATCTACGGTGTACGTCGGGAAAAGATTGAGCTTATTGAACACGGGGTCCCCGACCTCGATCTTGTTCAGAGAGATCAATATAAACAGAAGTTTAACCTGGAGGGCAAAAAGGCCATTTTTACCTTTGGCCTGCTGAACCGAAGCAAGGGGATTGAAACGGTAATCCAGGCCCTGCCGCAGGTTGTCCGGAGGCATCCGGAGGTTGTGTTCATCATATTGGGAAAAACACATCCGGCCGTGTTGCGCACTTCGGGCGAGGAGTACCGGAATTATCTGCGACGCCTGGTCGAAAAGAATAATCTGAGAGAACACGTCTATTTCTATAACCGTTTTGTCAGCGCACCGGAACTGTTCGAATATCTGTCCGCCATCGATATCTACATCACCCCCTATCTGAATGAGGCACAGATTACCAGCGGGACCTTGGCGTATGCGGTAGGAGCGGGGGCGGCCGTAATCTCCACGCCCTACTGGCACGCGCAGGAGCTCCTGGCGGAGGGGAGGGGGAGACTGTTTGATTTTCATGATTCAAACGCACTGGCCGATATCCTCAACGAACTGCTGGATAACCCTTCCACCCTGCTCGAATTGCGACACAAGGCTTACACCTACGGACGGCAGATGACGTGGCCCGTTATCGGGGAGAAATATACCAACCTCATGTGCGATGTGGCGCGAGCCTACCCGGAGGTGAGTGCCAGAGAGGATGCTATCGTTGACCCGCTGGTTCTTCCCCCCTTCGATCTGGCCCACGTCAGGCAGCTCACCGACGATACCGGCATTATCCAGCATGCGAACTACAGTGTACCGAACCGGAAAGAAGGATACTGCCTGGACGATAATGCCAGGGGGTTGTTGATGGCAACCATGGCTTATCGCCAGAAGAGAGACCCGGTGTCCCTGAGTCTTCTGCTCACGTATCTCAGTTATATCGATTATATGCAGCGCGACGATGGCCTGTTCAGGAATTTCCTGAGCTACAATCGAACCTTTCTGGACGAGGTCGGATCGGATGATGCCTTCGGTCGAACCATATGGGCCCTGGGATACCTTATCCGTTTCTCCCCCCACGACGCCTTCTTTCAACTGGCCAACCAGCTGTTCTCCAAGGCCTATCAGATGAGGGAATGAATGAAACCCTTAAGGGTATGGTGCAACGGATCATTGCACAGTACGGAGACGAGGCCGATGACCAGTGGCACTGGTTTGAACCGACGGTGACCTATGACAGCGGTATTATCCCCCTGGCCCTCTTCCATGCCTGTGAAATAACCGGTGATGAGAAGGCCCTGGCCGTCGCTCGCGAGATGGCGGACTTTCTGGAAGGAATCATCTTTAGAGACGGGTATCTAGCGCCGGTGGGGTCCGACGGCTGGTATGAAAAGGGCGGACAGTGCGCGCGGTACGCGCAGCAG
>JAFCZZ010000310.1 GCA_019314085.1 Deltaproteobacteria bacterium
AAGAGTTATACCCCCTCCCCTTAATCCCCTCCCGCCAGGGGAGGGGAAATCTGACTTTTTACAGGTGCATCACTATTCATATAGAATATCAGTACGTGCCGGACATAAAAATAAATTCTATTCAAAAGGCTTATCAAACTTTTTGTCCAGTGCGTTATTCTTTTCAAATCTGCTGTCCCAGAGAAAATTGTTCACCATAGGCACTATCAGTTCCATATTTTCAGGAGTAAGATGTTCCGGATGCGCAAGTTTTTTGAGAATTTCAGGATCGAGCGCACCCTTTTCTCCAAAAGACTTCCCAACCTTATAAAATCCTGAGAATACCTTATGTACCAGTTCCGGAGGCTGAACTTCGAGTCCCTCACAACCCCCCTTGCAGATTGAGCCCTCATAGATGCATCCAAGTCGTTTCGCCAATTTCTCACAATATCTCTCCACAAATCTGTTTTGATACGTTTCAGGAAATCCGTTTTGTATCACAAACATAATCCGCAGATCAGGCCGCCTGCCCTTAAGTCCTTCGAGTGACTCAATAAATTCTTTCACTGATCCCGGCATGGCATCAACGTAAAGCGGAAAAGCAATCATCAGTATTTCCGCATCCAGAAAGACATCTTTCAGTTTAGCAAAATCCGGTCTGTGTTTTATTGCAAAGAACGTATCAACACTGTTCCCCGCAGTTTCGGTGAAACCTTTTATAAAATGCTCAAGTAGTTTCCCGGTATTTCCCGATGCACCGCGCGGTGATCCATTAATTATTGATAATTTCATTTACTATCTCCTCAGCCGATGTAGTAGTTAATCTGACAAATCCGAGTCTGGTGCGCATATTAATCGCCGCTCGTTCGAATATGGCTGTTATTATCGAGATATCCTCATCATCGGTATCTCCGCTCTTTTCCAGAAGAAGTCCCATTAAGGGAAACTTTTCATATCTCTTCATGTGATGGACTTCGCCATCTACATCTTCCAGATACGGGTGGATCAGAGGGAGTATCCTGTCCAGGGCATTTTTAAGCATTGCCGAGGGGTAACCCATAACGACAGGAGACGCAAAAAGCATGAAGTCGGAGTGAAGCACCTCTCTACATATGATGTCACCGTCATCCTTGAAGGCACAGAGTCCAGGGGTCTTAACCCAGCAGTTGAAGCATCCTTTGCATGGAGAGTATTTCATGTCACGGAGAATAAGTTCGCTCGCCGCAACACCCTTCGCGGACAACACCTTTTGAATATCCTGCACCTGGCTGTTGATAACCGAACCGCTGCCGGAACTGTTTAAAACCAATACTTTCATGATACCCCCATATTATATGCAATATGCTTTCACATAATTATGGAGGAAGAGTAATCTGTCAAGAAGAATGTAGCAGATCTTGATTAAATTTCTGTTATTGCAACGTGAAAAGGTCATGTTTTTGGAGACAACCAGGACAACTACGGACAGCACCCTTTTTTGTCCCTGATAAAACAAAAACCCCCCGCTTCCATACTGTAATGATGAAGGATGCATCAGGCGCAGGAACGTGCTATTGAGCATTCGACAGGCTTCGGTAATCGACCATAAGGAGAAGGGAATGAACATATCCGACATGCGCTTTCCCCGTCAGTTGGAGGCGGACGGTTCTGACGAAACCATTCGCGGGGAGTTGATGGCGCGCACCTCAAGGCTCTGGCCTGGAGGCGAAATCGATGTGCCGGTCATTTCTCTGAGTGAACCGATGAAGATAGCGCTGAAGCAGGCGAGGCTCCGGAGCAGGATTCGCTTTGGCTTCGAACCGATCCTGCAAAAACTCACCGGTGAAAAAAAGGGGATTACCAATGTCAGGGAACAGACGGATGCCCTCTATGGAGACCGGATTTCGCGTCTGCTTTTATTCTCCAATGACGGCGCGGAGCGTTTCTATCGCCATATCGAACAGATCCTGGAGGCGCACGCGCCACGATTGCTCGGTTGCCTTCTGGATATTGACGGCGCCGCTCTGGGTGAGTTGTTTACGGGTAAGGGGAGCGTCATAAAGATCGTTATGGCTGAGCACAAGGATGTTGTCTCCGACGTTTTGCGCGCGCTTGTCTCCGGGCAGGAAAAATAAGTGCACTGCACCTATTTTTTGGTCGTAAAAATTCCGAATAGCTTGTCATTCCGAATCCCGATTTATCGGGACGAGAAATCTTAGCAGTGTACCGCCTCAAAAACACAAGATTTCTCCCTGACGGGCACTATAGCTCCCTACGGTCGAAATGACACGAGAAAATGGGGAAGGGTCGCTATGTTTCCATAACCTTCCGCATTCTCTGTAATGCCTCCTCCAGCACGGGCCGGGGGCAGCCGAAGTTCAACCGCACAAACCCTTCCGCGCCGAATGGCCTGCCGTCAGAGAGGCCCACCCCGGCCTCCTCGAAGCTCTTGGCGGGGTTTTCCATGCCGGTCTGCCGCGTATCGATCCAGGCCAGGTAGGTCGCCTCCACGTGGTGCATGGAGAGGCCCGGCATTGCTTCGATAGCGCGCTCGACGATATCCCGGTTCTCTCTGAGATAGTCGATCAGCGCCAGGTGCCAGTCCCGGCTGTCCCGGTAGGCGGCCAGCGCCGCCGTATATCCCAGTGCGTTGACGTGGGGCACGATGCCCCTCATCGCCCGCAGAAATTTCCGGCGGAGCGGTTTGTCGGAGATGACGGCGAAGGAGCAGCCCAGTCCCGGTATGTTGAAGGTCTTGCTGGGTGCCATGAGCGTTATGGCTCGCCTCTCCACGTCCGGGCTCAGGGTCGCCGTGGGGATATGTTCTATTCCTTTATCGAGCACCAGTTCACAGTGGATCTCATCGGAGCAGATCACGATATCGTGCCGCTCGCAGATCTGTGCCAGGGTTGCAAGTTCATCGTGGGTAAAGACCCGCCCGGTGGGATTCTGGGGACTGCACAGCAGGAGCATCCGGGTCCGCGGCGTTATGGCACGCTCCAGGAGGTCAAAGTCACACTCCCAGCCCCCCGCCCTTTCCACCAGTGGAACCGTTCGAAGCTCTCGTGAGGCGTTTCCCGGGGCCGTCAGAAAGGGTGGGTAGACCGGTGTCATGGTCAGGACCTCATCGCCGGTATCGCCCACGGCGCGGCAGGATACGTTGATCCCCGTGACCAGACCCGGGAGCCACACAATCCAGTCGCGCTGAATCTTCCACCCATACTGTGTGGCGAGCCTTTCGATAACCACATCGATCAGCTCACCGGGAACGAGGGTATACCCGAATACGCCATGATCGACATGGCACTCCAGGGCGCTGATGATCGCCGGTGAGACCCGGAAATCCATGTCCGCCACCCACAGCAGAATGATGTCTTTCCCCTTGTACAGGTCCCACTTCAGACTGTTTGTGCCGCGCCGGTCAACGG
>JAFCZZ010000027.1 GCA_019314085.1 Deltaproteobacteria bacterium
TCAAACGGGTGTATGCCCATGTGGGGCTCGACATCGCAGAAATCGAGAGGCTCGGGGATATAACACCCTGGAGGCGTGGGATCTCCAGGCTCCCACGTGTCCGGGAAGGAAAAGCCGGGATAGCAAAAAACTCCACGTGGCCACGGGTCGCCCATCTGCCATCCCGGCGGAAAGCGCATTGCTTCTGAAAGCTCGAGGTAGTGGTGGTATTTTTCCCACCACAACTCCATGAGCCACTTTGCGGTGTATACCTGGGACAAGGGGTGTGCGGAGTAGAAATAAGCGCGGCATATGTCCGGGCTGAGCGGATCGAAGGTGGCTACGAGTTCCCAGTAGTCGCCATCCCAGGTGACTGCCGGCGGCGGGACGTAAAGAGGGTCGTCCGGCGTGGGCCAGTCCTCTTTTTTCTTAGGATATATCACGGTGTAGGGTGAGAACATCAACCAGAGCTTCTTTCTGAGGTCCGGGTGCATGTATTTGACGCGGTTTCGTATGCGTACCGCCACTTGGGTTTGCATGAAGGCTTTTTCCGTGTCCACGGCTTCATGCTCAAATACCTCCCGGAAAGTGTAGCAGTTGTGGAAGAACTTGAGCCAGAAGCATGTCTCCGGGGTGTCCTCAATAAAAAATTCATCGAAGGATTCGGAGAGGCAATAGGTTCTAAAGACGGCCTCCTGCGCGCCCATGGCGCGGAGGTAGGCGTAGCGGTCTTTCGGGCGCTTCTTGCACCAGCGTTTGAAGTTCTCGGTAGCCTTGGACCTGGTCGCATCCCATATCTGAGTTATTGTAGACCACTTCCGGGAGCTGCCGGGCCACCCGGTGAGCTGGTCGGGATCGTAGCCCGCTTCCTGGATAACCTCGCGGGTGAGTGGATTGGTCGGCGCAGGCGCTACAAGCTCCATGTGTTCTAAACCTTCAATGTTGTCCAGGGGGTGCCATTCCTGGAGGTAGGGGTCTATGACCTGGAGCGCGTAATTGTGCGCGAGCGTGGCGGCCAGGTGGTCCTCGTCTGATATGTCCTCGTTGAAGTGGTCTATTAGGGGAATGTGCCGGAGAATGGCAGCTGCGGTCTGTGCGTGGTAGGGCAGCTCAGGTATAGACCAGTGCACGGTGACTTTCTGTCCGCGCGCAGCGCGCCAGGCTCCGGAGAAAACGTCTTGTATGAGCCCGAGTATTGGTCCGAGGCAAATTCCTACCCCGAACACTTCGTCTGTAGTCTGCAGTATCTCGCAAATCTCTCCCTGGGTGGGCAGTACGCGCTTAAGCTTGCGTGCGCGTTCAATGCGTATCCTGTTGCAGAAAGGGTTTGACCTCAGGGTCGAGTGGGCTATGCGCTTCCGGGTGAGGCATCGAAGTTTAAGAATTGCGGTGGGCCTGAGATAGTTTATGATCATTGAAGCTGAAAAGATCCACCCAACGGGTCCTTCTAGAAAGCGAGCGATGGCGCGAGGCAAGAGGCTCGCTGCTACCCTTCCAAGAACGGCGAGCGTAGTCAATGCGTCTTGAGCATTGTCTAGCGCTGTCATGACAGATGCAGCATTTGTCAGCAGGTCGGGCGTAGGACTCGCCAGCATGCGCTCGAAGCGCCTGCGCCTTTCTTCCTTCATGGCCACGATTTGTGCGTATCTCTCCTCTGAAAAATAGTCCCACTCTTTGTTGATCCAGGCTATAGCCTCGTCCTGGGTCAAGGGCCTCTCTCTCTTGATGTGAATAATATCAGACCAGCCGGGCACGTATATTGTGTAGCCGTGCTTTGCAACGTACTCTGCCTTTTTCTTGCGATATTCTTCAGTGGTGAACTTAGGGAGTCGGAAAGGTGCAGTCCATTCAGGCATGGTTGTTAGAGTTGTTTAGACGACGTAGACTTGTATGCCGTGTTTAGCTGCAGAAAAAGCAGTGTCTTCGTCAATGATCTGGCACACTATAAGCAGCCGCTCTGGTTTTAAAATTTGCGGGTCCTCCAACCAGAGGGCGCGATAAGCGAGCACTTGTCCTATAGCGCGGAGCCCTGCGTCTTGGGAGACTTCGATTATCCACACTTCATCTTGTGTTTCTACGATTGCGTCAGCGCGCTTGGACCTGAGCCTCCGCCACATCTTGATCATCGGGTCTTTTAGCTGCGCTTCGGTGTAGTATGGCCCGCCAAGCTCCGCGTCGTAATAGATCCTCTCAAACATGAATCCATACTTATCGACAAAGCGCCACCAAACCGGTATGTCAGGCGCTAGCATTGCTGGAGGTCTACCACGCCAGTGTCGGTCGTATGCTCTGCCGAGTCGGACAGCCATCTATTCTTGACCGGGGTTGGGTTGCTGAAGGGTTTCCTTTATCCAGGTTACATCCGCGCGGAGTGTGGATATAACGCGCTCAAGGCGGATTATATACGCAATGGGAGGGCCGGCGATTATAACAACATAGACTATGTGAAGGAGTGTTATCTGCATGTTGTTAATAATTTCTGATCCAGTCGAAGAGCGCGTTAAAAGACGTCGTCCAGGCGTCATTCGCGCGGAGACCTATTTTAACGTCACCGGTGTTGTTTAGGACGCCTGCGGCGGGCGCAAGCTCGGTCCAGTCCTCTCCATTGAAGGAATAGAGCGTCGTGAAGGTGCCTCCGGTTCTGTAGGTGCGCAGGTAGACCGGCCAGGAGTCTAGCGTTGCGTCCTTGGGCTGATATGAACCGTCAACGCGGTGCAGGGCGTAGATCTTGTTAGCATAGTAGCGGTAGACGCCTATGAATGTCCAGTTGTCCTCGTCGATTTCGCAGTGCAAGCCCGCCTCTTGGTCTCTGGTATCTGCTGCGTCCCAGGAGTCGAACTTGGCCTTAACGTCGAAGTCGCCTGATAGAGGATCCTGGTAGATCCAGTGCGGCTTGTAGGGATTTGGCGCGTAGACTGATTCTTCCGAGCTGTCAATGGTCAGTTGAGTGCCTGATTCGGAAAATGAGCCTGCCGTTTGCGCCAGCTGAGTCCAGAAGGCGGCAATAGAAGCGTCGTCAAACTCGTCCTCTTGTATTTGCGCAGCCGCAACGGGCGGCGGGGGCGGTTTGACCGGCAGCGGTCCGCCTGGGCCGGGGGATATGTGCGGGGGTGGAGCAATTCCTCCTGGAGGCGGAGCGGGAGGCGGGTCGGTCACGTCGGGCGGCAATGGATCGCCAGGCTTCCAGCCTGGAGGAAACTCTGCTCCTGGAGGAAGCACGGTGCCTGGGGGAAGCACAGTGTCCGGCGGGAGGTCAACGCCTGGGTAGATGAACGGATGGCGGAGCCTGCGGGGCAGCCGCCTTGAAACAGCGGGGGGCAGCATGGCGTGCAGGAGGCGATAGGCAACCGCGCGCCTGAACCAGAGGCTGTCCTTCCTCCAGACTTCCTGGTTGAGGGGCTTTACCTTGCGACGTTTAGCATTTGTAAACATTTGGGGGCACCTAGGGTATGGGTCATGTTGAGATCGTCGATCCTGGAGGCTCTCCGGGCCTCGTTTTCGGATGGCCACGTGTCCAAAATAGCGATAAAGGCGCGTGGTTGCGCGAAAGTGAAAATCTTTCGCGTGGATCCAGAGCGCAAAAAGTTAGAGTCCAGCGACTGCCCTGACCAACTCGTCGAAGCTAAGGGGCATGACCACGGCCTTGGGGAGCAAGCCGATTTGAATAACGACTTCCTTGAGCACCGAGGCGTCTGTGGTCCAGAAGTAGGCTGTTAGCGTGTTGACCGCCCCGTGGAGCTCGTAGAACTCCCTAAAGGATATTACAGTTGCGTCGCCCCGGAGCGCGCCGCCGCGGTTCGAGGGCCAGAGCTGCGTATGTCCGTGATAGATCTGGACCAGGTTTTTGTGTGCAGCGTCCTTCTGGAACAGCACGTCTACCTGGTGGATCACGCCTGCGGTTAGCTCCATGTCAAGTCGCTTCTTGGAGGTGACCAGGTCCGAGGCGGTGAGCGTATAGTCAAAGACGTAAAACATGGTGTGTTTCCTCCTGGTTCTAGCTAACTATCACTCGACGACTCTAGTCAAAATCATGCCTGCGGCTTCCGCATCGGATGGAAAGCAAATAGGTTGGCCAGAGGTGGCGCGTTCTCTGATCTGCAACTTCACTGTGTGCGTCGCAGGACTAACTGATGTGATTACTGCAACTATTGAAACTGCTTGTGAATCTTGATAAGGGGAGTCGTGACTACTTACGTAATGTCTTGCCACGTCGTTTCCATCGTAGAGAATTCGATATTCTGCGCGATCGGTTGCGTGATAACGTTGAGAGCCCATACACTGCACGATGATTGTTTCAGTCTGAGTGTTGGTAAAGGTAATCTCGAGGTCCGGATGGTCGGTCCAGCCTGTACCGGTGAATGTGCGTTGTGTTTCGTAATTGAAGGCGGTGTGGATGGTTGGCGGCAGCAGGTCGGCAGCGTGGTATCCATCCAGCTTGTCTGCATCGAGTCCGCCGCCGCTGCCCCAGGGCAGCGGGTCAGAGCCGCCGCCTTCATGAGTGGCCGCGTGAGTTTTCGGTGGTTGGGGATCTGCAAGCTCTCCGCTTAGCCCAGCGACGCTGATCTGATCAGAGCCGCCGCCTTCATGAGTGGCCGCGTGAGTTTTCGGTGGTTGGGGATCTGCAAGCTCTCCGCTTAGCCCAGCCACGTTGATCTGGTCAGCTCCTCCGTCTTGATGAGCGGTTGCGTGCGCTTCGGGTGGATATGCAGACGGCTTGCCGGACACCTTGTCCCAGGCGCTTTTTTGCGGGTCTGCTAGCTCGCCTGAGAGATTCGCAACGTTTATCTGGTCAGCTCCTCCGGCCTGGTGAGTGTCTGCGTGCGCGTTCGGATCTGCGACCTTGCTGTAATCTTCTGTTTCTGTGAGCTGAGTGTCTGACATCACTACCTGCCAAAGAGTTTAGCGATAAAGCTCTTGCGCTCTGCTGGCTCTGCGTACGGATCTAGAAACAGAGCAACGGTGAGCGTGTGATTGTACTTTGTAGAGCTGTTCCATGTTAAAAGCGAAAGCTCGAAGGGCGGTTGGGAAATGTGTCTATTGAGAAAAAGAGGGACTACAGCGTCATCGAGCGCTAGCGATTGATCGCGGTTAGCCGGGAACAGCTGATACTTTCCGTGGCGTATTTGTAGATGCAAGAGTCCAGCCGGGCCGGACGGAAAGTACACCCAGCCGCCTACCAGCTTGCCCTTTGTGACATGCAAGCTGGTGCTCTTTGGAGCATCCGCGGTGTAGACGGAATGCTCCGTTGTTATTGGGACTATATAGTCCACGGCCTACGCGGCGTACTTCCTCAGCTGCTGCAGGAACACCGAAGCCGCGCCGCCTGCGTTGCCCTGGGTGGCGTAGAGCCGGATCGAACCATAATCAGGAGCCTGAAACCAGTCGTCCGGGTTGTCTTGGTCGCCAAAGGGGATCGCAAAAGTAGATTCGGGGCAATTGCCCTTAATGACAGCCTTGAACGGCTTGTTGGAGACCGCCGCGCCGGTTGCGTCTTGCATATAGACGGTGAATTGTGCCTGATAAAAAGTCAGGACACTGATGAAATAGCCCTGGTACTGAGCGGTGAGCAAGCCGCGCATATCTCTGTCAATCCACGCCTGGAAGGTGTCTCCGTCAGAGCCGTAACACTTCATATACTGAGTGAACGGCCCGTAGTGAGCGTTCATCATTGCGACGAGATCTTTGGTGTGCAGATCAAAAGGTATATAGCTGTCCTGATCCACAGACAGCTTCAAGTCAGTGATCGCGTCTGTATTCCTAACTCCGGCTTCATATGTGCGGACCATGAGCCGCCGCCAGGGATGGTCGGTCGGTAGATCGATCCTCTCGTCCCCGCTTGCAGCAGTCGTCCATGAGTAGTGCTCCTTTGTCATAAGAAAGCCTTCGGCCGGGGGCGCGTCCTCCATTATGCGACTGAGCAGGCTAAGCCTGCCAGAGCCGCTTTCAAAACCATTTGCGCCAACGGCATTGACCGTTGCGAGATCCCACGTGATTTTGAGCTGCGGATTGGTGAACTTGGTGGGGTCGAGGTAATACTTGGGATCGTTCAACTTCCTGCCGAAGGGAATCAGTATCTTTTCACTCTGCGACAAGGTGCCTTCTTGCTGCATGGTGCGCTCGGAGATAAAGCCGAGGTCGAAGGCAGCGCTCGCAACCGCCTGGTGGCCACTGAGCGAATAGAGCACATCCGAGCCGTCAACCACTTCGATCGAGCTGATGCAGCGGGCAATAGGGGAGTCCTTGTTGGGTCCGGTGGCGTGATTCGAGGCTTTCACCTTGAGCCAGAAATAGCTGATGGGCTGCCTGACACGGATGTCAATTATTTCCGTGCCGGAATCCGCAAGGACCTTAGAGTCCTCAATGTACGTGTCCCTGTACTTCATTTATAAACCTCCTTGTAGGCTGTTCAGGCGTGGCGTGGGTTACGCGCCGACCTTTTTCTCAATAAGGGCCTCCACGACGCGCCTGACCCGCTCCAGGTTCCTCGGGTCCCGCTTGGGAAACCTGGGTCCGAGATCCACGGCAGCTATAGCCTCGCGATACGGAGCAAAGCCTTTCTCGTAGTCCGGGCCGGCGATATAGACGCCTTCCGCGAACCTGCCGGGTCCCTTCTTTAAAGCGCGCTCGCGCCACTTGCTGTCACCAGCTGCGCGCACGCCCCTGGCAAACAGATCGTTGGCGTGAGCGGCGTCAACGCCAGCCTTCCAGTTTTCTTTCCCGGCCTCGGCCTCCTCCTCCCAAGATCGTTTAGGGTGTTGGATGCCGAGCTTGTAGTCCTCGGTCCGTCCGGGCGTGACGCGCTGCCACTTGTCCCTGATCGCTGATAAAGCCTTGATCTCTGCCATTTGCATTACCTCCTCGTTGCGGTGTTGTTGTTATTCTGTGGAGAGATCCAGGAGCCTCGCGAGGATCTCTACGGCCATGTCGTCGATGGGCGTGTCAGTTTTCTTGGCCTCCATTTTGAGCCAAGGTATCAGGTCTGCGAGGATGAGCTTGACAATCCTCAAGATGATCTCCGTGCGCATAAGCCAAAACCTCCTTTTTCTGACAATTATTGTCACGAACTGACAATTTTTGTCAAGGCGGATAAAAAAGAGGGGGGTGCAGGGGGGATGAATCCCCCCTGCCCGGCGCAAACTGGACCGCGGCGGTTTTTAGTCAAAACCACAACATGTTGTGGTTTTGACCCAGGATACAGACCCCTAGACCACTATATGTTGTGGTTTGTGTCTTATATGCAACACTTGATTATTGAGAGGATATTTTTAAACAATAGACATTTATTAACCTGGGCACGGAGGCTACGACGATGACACTAGAATCAAAGCAGGGAAAGGTGTTATTGATGTTTTCGCAGCTTATGCGGAAGTTTCGGAAACAGTATCTCTACCTGAGTCAGGAGAAAATGTTAGAACTCCTGGGCAAATATCACGGCTACAGGATAAAGCGCCGAATGCTCAACTACCGCTTAGCAGACCTGGAGGCCCAGGGCTTGATCAGGCGTGTTCAGAGAAACAACCGCCAGGTGGACGGCAGGATCGAACCAATGACGAGCTTGATATTTCTAACGCGGAAAGCACACCGGCTCATATCGCGAATGTACCGAGCGCTTACTAGAGCACTCGGACGCAAGGATGCATATTCATTGCACATCGATAGACCAGAGACCGAGAAGCCGCCGGATAATCTGCTAAGTCCGCAGGAAAACATAAAAAAAGCCAGGGAGCTACTAACTACCCTGGCCTGACTGCACTCGATGTGCAATCTTATTACTCATCCGGCAACTCTATCTTTACCTCCCCGCGAAGCAGGTCAACATAAAATTGTGTCATGAACTTTATGTCCTGCTTTGACGGAATGTGTCCATGTTTTATTATGTCCAACCAAAGCTCTGTATAATGTTTCCTACAAATCCCATGTGTCTCAATCCCCTCGGGAGACTCTGAAATCACTCTTTGTGGATCACACCATGCGCACCAGGTAGGCATTTACTCACCTCCTTGTGAATGTCGAGGCCATTTCATGAATCAAACAGAGCACGCCAACGATCAGCAACATCGTCGTGGCGCAACTCTCCCAACAGAGGCCGTTAAGGAGTATAGTGTAAAACACTAGACACAATACTCCAGCAGGACCAATCATCTACTCACCTCCTTTCTCGACTCTGTTCAAATAAAAAGGGCAACTCAACGCTCGGCGGGTTGCCCTGTCGCCAGCTATTGCCCCGCGCGCCCGCTGGCGTAGGCACGCGCAAATTGTGAATGGGGAGCTACTCGACGGCTTTAACTGCCGTCCGCAGCTCCCCGATGGTCGCCTGGCGCTTCAAGAAGCGCCGAGCGACCTCGGTCAGGGCATCCCGCGGGTCTACGTCAACCCGCGGGGCACCACAGGTGGGGCAGGCTTTGGGAGTCTCAAAAGACTCCCAGAGGTACTGCTCGGGGTTCGTACCACAGTAGTGGTACGAGAAACCCTGGTCATTGGGGCGGTAGCCGTAGCCACCGCACGTATATTCAATCATTCCAACCCTCCTTTCTGGCTCCTACAGCCATGGAATTTCCTCGAGCAGTTCCGGATACATGTCCAGAACTGCCTTCTGGCGCTCGGTGAGGATGCCGCGATTCATCCGCACCGAGCGCCCAGCGAGGAGCTCCCTGACGATTGACAGGAGCTCCTCGGCAAAAGCGATGCGCGCCTCCCGCTTTGGCGTGGCGGGAAGCGCCCGGAGCCTCTCTATGCTCCTCTCGATTTTCTCTTCAACTCTCATTTCGACCCTCCTTTTGCAATCTTGCCGGCAACATTGCCAGCATGTTTGCTACTATCTATAGCAAGACCCGTGCCAGGTTGCACATCTAATGATTTCAACTACTTACACTTACCCGGGCCCTAAATCGCTGACAAAATTTGTCAGATGCCACCCTTGTAGATGCGCTCTGGACGCAGGTTTATACAAAATGCGGCAAAAGTGACAAGAATTGTCACCTGCCCCTTTCGCCGGCTTCTCGCCTTTCCCGGTACAAGCCGGCGCGGTTCAGAGCCATCACCTTTCATCACCTTTCATCACCTTTCATCACCTTAATAGCGGGGTCCCCTTTGGGGCAAGTCCCCATCCATTCTGTATGAGCAGGTGATTGACGAAGCCGCTCTGGCGGTTCGATGCGTGGATCTCCGTCTTGTTAGCATGTCTACGTTCTCCGGGAATGCCGTCAGTCGGAGGTGAGTCTGCGGAAAGCCGGCTTGCTGGCGGGAACCCCACCTTGCACTGTTAGCCGGCGGTTTTGCAGTAAGTTCAATAGAATTGGCGCGCGTAGCGCGACCGATCTGACGGGCGCGCAGCGCCCGGTAAGATCTCTCTACGCGCAAGCGTCAGATTGTGTGCAATAACATTGCACATCGGAGAGAGGTCCGCTTGCACGTGCGTTACCATTTTGGTAATATGAGGCCATGGCACGCTGGATTTGCAAGCTAACAAAGTCAGGGAGGAGCTTCCGCGTAGCGCTTCCACGTGAGCTTGTGGAGCTTGTCGGGTGGCAAGATGTGCGCCTTGTAATGATGGATTACCGGGAAGGCGAATACATTAGAATCAGGAGGTTTGTAAATGGCGAAAGCCTCAAAGGTAAAGACAAGAGAGATCGCGCTAGAGCGGATCGATCCACCCAAAGGAAGGGTCAGGCTAGAGATAGATCCTGATCGAATTGCCGAGCTCGCGCAGTCCATCCGGGAGCGGGGGTTGCTCCAGCCGATTGTGGTTCGGCAGGATGGAGACAGGTTTGAGATTGTGTTTGGCCATCGTCGGTACCTGGCGGTAAGACAACTGGGGTTAAAGACGATTACCGCGACGGTGCGCGAGATGAATGACGCGGACGTTGCCCTGGATCGTGCTACGGAGAACATCCAGCGCGATGATTTAAGTCCGGTCGAAGAAGGGGCAATCTATAAGGACTTAATGGAAACGCACGGGCTGACGGTCGAGGAGGTCGGACGGCGGATGGGGAAAAGCCCGGGCGTTGTAATCAGACGAATCCACCTGCTTCGTATGCCGGAAGTATTGCAGAAAGCGGTGCACAGCCGTGGCGTGAGTGTTAGCGCAGCTGAGGAGCTGGCCAGGATTAAAGACCTGGGGCGTCTTAGTTTTTACACGGAGATGGCTTGTGAGCACGGAGCAACGCAGGCGGTGTGTAGGAGCTGGGCTCAGGAGTGGGCAGCAAGTCAGCGAATGAAGGAGGCCGGTGCCGGAGGGGGCGGGCTCCCCGGTGCCGCGTTCGAGGATAAGCCAGTGTATGTGACGTGCGATACGTGCCACGGTGCGATGGAGTTGGGCAAGGAAGTTGTTCTAAGGTGCTGCCCTGAATGTGGGGAGCAGATATTGAAGGCGGTGAGGAAATGACAAAGACAGAGCGGAGGGTAGTGTTCTTTCAGAAGGTTGCGCAGCTGATACGTGAGCTGGGCATAGAAGGGCACTCGATGATGCCCTTCTGCTTCTATCGGAGCCGGGCGAAGCAGCTGCTTATGCGAGCGCGCGGCCTGTCGAAGGTGAAGCGCTCGAAGCACCAGGACTGGCTTGCAATTGACCTGGTGCTGATAAGGCATGGAGTGCCGTACTGGAGCGATTGTCCCGAGTACACAAGAGCCGGTGAGATTTGGGAAAGCCTTGGTGGTGTTTGGGGGGGTCGTTGGAAAGACCCTCATGACATATATCACTTTGAGGAAGGGGACTGGAAGGTCTCCAGGGAGGTATAAGAAAATGCCAGTTGATGTCAGAGAGATCGAGTTTGACCGAATCAAGAACCTTGTGCGGGGTTTCGATTGGGAAGAGACGGAGCGCAAGATAGATGGGAATACCTTGATAATCACTTTTAAGAAAACACTCCCGGAAGAACTCGCTGCGGCGGCAGCGGGTCCGGGTCCAGAAGTAACAGGCGCCACGTAGTGGCGGGGCACGGGGTGGGTTGTTGCAAAAGCCCTGCGTGCGTTGAGCACGCAGGGCTTTTGTTTTCAATATATGTGACATCAGAAATATAGAGTCGTGAGCGCGCGGAGCGCGCGGAGAGCGAAGCTGGAGGCTGAGCTCGGATCTGTGACGAAAAGACTCGGGAGGACGGGGCTCCCGGCCCCGGAGCGCGTGCGCGGACGTGTTCCGCGCGGGGCTTTAAGCGCGCAGGGGAGCGGTGCCTCTGCTAGTTGCGAGTAAGCGAGCAACGGTCCGTGAGGAAGCAGAGGCGACGCA
>JAFCZZ010000311.1 GCA_019314085.1 Deltaproteobacteria bacterium
TCCTAGGATGTGCCTAAGCATTCTTCACCACCCCCTATTTCATCCTTCGAAGTGTGCATATAAAATTCCATCTGTGGTTTGCCTTACTACATAGATCGTATGGATTCTGAGGTGGAACTCATATAAGATTCCTGCGAGAACCAAGTGCTGAACTCTCTTGGGACCATTGAACCTGACATAGCAGTCCTGGGTTGCATACAGCAGCGCCCTGTGGGCTGTGAAGCCAGGCTTTCCAGTATCTGGATTTCTTGCGAGTTCTGGTAGACCTTCGGGATCGCTCATGAATGCCATAGTCCCAACACAGTACTCTTTTTCTTCGTCTGTGAAGGGTATCGCCGCGAAGTCGTCCACCAGAAAGCTTCTCACAGGTTTCAGGTAGCCCATAATTACACCCCCTAAAGTGTTTCAACTTCAGATTCAACCAAGTACGCGGCCCAGTAAGTGTAGTAGTAGCAGTACTGCTCGACGTCGTCATCGTTGAAGACATATATCCTCGCCCAGTCTCTCCACTCGAAGTGCTGCGCAACGGCTACGCTCCAGAGACCAGGTCTTGGGTTGTCAGCCCACACTATCCCATTGGGCTCGGTGAAGCCACCTTCGATCAGCCTGTCGATTCTCAGCCCTCTCCCACTATCGTAGTACGGCAGTTCTAGCCTAACCCCACATAAAGGAGATGAAAAAAAAGCCAGACCGAAGAATATAACGCCTTCTGGTCCCTCTAAAGATTTCACAGGTCTACCTGCGATCTGAACGACTTCTCCTGGGGGTATTGCGAATGGACCTTTCTCTGGCACGATAACCATCCTGAAGTCCTTCTTTTCCCTGATCCACTCGTGCATTATGCGTGGAAACTCCACCATACGATCACCCTCCCTTAATTGCTGGGATCATGACTAGGTGGATCAGGAGAATTACTAGGGACCAGAATCCGATGTATGAGACGGCGAACCACTTAATTCTGCTTCTCAGCTTCCTTAACTCATCGGCGATCTCTTTCAAATGAACCTCGTCACCCTCCATTTTCCACCTCCTCAATAACTTTTTCATAAAGAGATTTATGCCTTTCCGCTATCCTCGACCAGCTGTGTTTCTCAGCGTACTTCCTAGCCCCTTCCTCCAGCTTGTGGCGCGCGTCGTGATCGGTAAGCAACCACTTAATCTTCTCGGCCAGATCGTCGACATCCTCGAAGGTTATCAGAGCCCCCCTCTTTTCCTTCTCAACCGTGGGAGGTAGTCTGCTCGCTATGACTGCCTTTCCGTGGCTTATGGCATTCAGCAATGCTCCAGACTCGGTGATGTGATGGCTCGGATAGACTATGATTGAAGACGCGCCGTAGACAATTGCTACTCGCTCGTCTGGAACATAACCCAGCCACTGACAGCGGCCAGGTAAAACCTCCAGACTCCACTGCCTCAGCTTGGCTATGTAGTTCGTTTCATCGCCTACAAACCATCCTCCTCCGATGAGCAGGGCGGCGGTTTTCACCTTCGTCATGGCCTCGATGAGCAGTTCCAAACCTTTTGCAGGGCTGATGAATCCCAAGTATCCAACTATCGGCACTCTCGGATCAATTCTCAAGCTCCGCTTGCACTCTTCCTCTGGTGGGCAGTTCGTCGGTTTACAACCGTGGGGGATGATGAACGATTTTCCAGTGAATCGATTGGCCATGTACTCGTTGTGCACAATGACGGCATCCGAAGCCTCTGCGACAATCCTATCGGTTACGAATATTCCAGTTGCATGCATCGTGGTTACAATAGGTTTTCCAAGTTGGCTAAGGGCAGAGTAGAATGGTTCTTCGAGATTCGGCTGGAATAAACCGTATTCGTGCATGACATGGATCAGGTCCACCTTGTCGATGGGTATGTTGTCCACTACGCAGTTCAGGATGAGCTCTGGACTTCGCTGTCCAAACCTGGGCCAGCGCACGATGTAGACATCAACTCCCAATTCTGCGAGAGCATGGCTCAGGTTCTCACTGTACGTTCGTATTCCACATCTGGTGTTCTTCCCCCAGGGAGTTACCATCGCAATTTTCACCATGATTTCACCCCCTCGCGAGTAACGAGAGGTCTCAATTCGGTCTCGCACTCCTCCAGGAAAGGTTTCCAGTACTTCTCCATCACAATGTTCCAGTCGTAGCGCTCCGCAAATCTTCTCGCCTTCTTTGCAAGCCTCTCTGGATTTGCGTTCATGATCTTCTCCAGGGCTTCGGCCATCTGATCTATGTCAGCCAGAGCAAAGCGCGTGCCAGGCGTGCTTATCACCACATAGTCGTTGTATCTTACTGTTAGGCCAGCACCAACGAGTTCTGGACCAGCTGCGTATTCCGTTGTTATAACTGGAACGCCGCACGCCTGAGCTTCGATCAGGGGCAAGCCAAAGCCTTCTCCGCCAGTGCAGTGCAACAGGACGTCGAAGGCGTTGTACAACTTAACCATGTCCCAGCCACCCTCGTAATCCTCGCCAGCCCAGTCCGGAATTCCGTTGAGGTAGAGTTCCTCATCTGGCCAGAGAACGAGCTCGCCCAAGCCGAGCTCCATTATTTCCGGCAACAGGTTCACTCCGACATCGCTCACGCCGACTGGCCTTGCCTCCTCTTGCAGAACTGTTGGATTGACATTGGTCCACAACATGAGATGTGATTTGACATCCAGATTGTTCTCCAGGAAGCGCTTGTATCCCCTCAGCATGTGGGGTATCATTTTCCTTGCCCTGTTCATAGCAACTATTCCAACCGTGAAATCGTCTTCATCCAGGAACCACAGCTTTTTGCACTTGACCTTGTCCAGTGGCCTGAAAAGGTCGCATCTAACTCCATGAGGTATGTATGTTGAAGGGATACCTGCCTTCCTGAGCTCTCTCTGCCCATGCCTCGACACTGCGATAACCTTGAACGCTGTGTGCAGGCGCGATGTTATGGCTGGGTTCACGGGCGAGTGGTCGATTATTGCGTGGGGCACGAAGTTTATCGCTTGCCTGTGAATGCTGTTGAAAACCCAGGGTTCTTTCAGCGTTATTAGCATGTCCGCCTTGAAGTCCACATAGTGCTTTACGGCAACATCTTCGCACCAGGGATCCCTGCCACTCGGGTAGATCATGATACCCTGGTAAACCCACTTCCCCATGCGATTTGCTCCTCCCATCGGTATGTGGGCGACCTTGTGTCCCATCCTGGCTAGACGAGTGCAGACCTCGTATGTAACTTTAGAATAGGCGCTGTAGCCTCCAATCATTCTGTCGGAGATCCATAAAATTCTCAGCACTTTTTCACCTCCTGCTGGAAAGAGTTGGCGCCATAAAGTTCATAAACTTTACTATGACTATGACTACTATGAATGTAACTAAAAAGTTGAAGTGCGCAAAGTGTGGTTATGA
>JAFCZZ010000028.1 GCA_019314085.1 Deltaproteobacteria bacterium
GGTCATGGATTTGCTGCTCGGTCGCCGTCTGGGTGTTATTTTGATCGGTCATGAGATGCTCCTATTTTTTGGGTGGTATTTTTGGAGGCGGAATGTGATCGATTACGGCATCCCGCCTGCCCGGGACTTTTCCTGTTACGGTTTCGACAAAATCACTGGGGCCTTTATTGTTTGCCGGTTTTTGCGACGGCTGGTTTGTGTTTTTTGATTTATCTGTCATTATTTCCTACCTTTATATAACAGGTTTGTCAACCATGCTATGCATGGCAGTCGGTGTGGGCGGGAAACGGGATTATGACGGCTCGCCGTTCGTGCCGGTCGCTGCTTTCTTTTTTCGATCCGCTGTGCCGTTCTTCACAGCTTCCCATTCCCCCGCGCCGTCTTTTGTGGCAAATTCCAGGCCGCTTACGACCCCCTTTATATATATGTCTATTTCTTTAAATGCATTTGGGTTTAATCTTTCTATAGTGACAAGATTTAAATTAATGTTTTTAGCTCGTTCTTTATCTCTGAATTTCCTTATAAGATTTCCATGTTGTATTTCAATAATCTCTGACGTTTTGTCTTTTGGTGTTACGACTTCATTAAGGTACTTGCACCCCTTCCCTGTCAATATCCACGTTATACTTACGTTATAAGTTTCGCAAATACGTATCAAGCTTTCTGCGTTTGGCATTCTGCCATTTACGTAATATTGAAAGGTGGACGGCTTAATGCCGCACCTCTTCGCAAACACAGTATGTTTCCCAGCTGCGAATTCTGTAATAAGATCCGTTAATCTTGTTTGAAAATTACCCATTTTCGTTATTTTCTCTTGACATGTTTCGCAAATGCGTATTAAAACAACTTAACAATTAGCCTAAAACATAAGAACAACTCAACCCAAAAGGAGAACACAACGATGGCAAAGATGACTATTATCACCGAATGTCCGGCCTGCGGCAACAAAGACATGGATACCGACGCCAACTTCTGCCCGGATTGCGGGGAGGTTCATGATGTATGACTTATTTTTTATTAGCCTGGCCGGAATACTTACCCCCCTTCACGCCATGTGCGCGTTTGCGAACTTCACGGAAAAAAGATGGTTCTGGTTCTGCGTGCACGTTCTCATTACCATTTTCTTTGCCGCCGGCCTTATGTCGTTGGTTTCTTCCCATCAAGAGCGGGTTGAAATTATTCATAAATATGGGCATATTATGGATGAAACCCACCCGCAATTCTTTCCGCATTCTGTTGGCGAGATCGTACATCTGGCCTTTCCACCTGTTCCGGTCCGTTCTTATGCCTTCGATAGAACAGTTTGCCATTGCCGCGGCCATTTTCGAAACGTCGTCGGAGATAAGCAGCTCGTTCTGGAAAAGGTCGATCATCAGGTTGTACCGTGTCGTTTCGAAACACTCCTCGTAGATGTCCATCTTATTGATACACAAAATCCCATAAAAATAGAGCTGCCCGGCGGTGTCGTGGATCAACCTGTAGGCGGCATGCTTTCTTTTGAACATTTCATGCCGGTACGGTTCCCTGATTTTGTATACGGCCATGAGTATAGCCCAGCAACCGCCAAACGATACGATGCAAATATTCAACCAGGATGCAGAACCCATTTAAGTTAATCCTTATTTGCTGGCAGCAAATACAACCAAAGGAGAAGCCCCATGAAACCTATTGAAATCAAACACGCCATCGAGTGCGCCGGCTCTACTCAGGCGGCGATTGCGCGGGATCTGCATGTGACCTGCGCAACGGTCAACTGCGTGATCTGGCGCGGGGATGTGTCCGCGCCGGTTCGGAACAAAATCGCATCCGTGATCGGCAAGGATGTGGCCGACATCTGGCCGGGTTATTACCGGAAGGCCAGCTGATGTTGTCAATCCGATGGCGGCCAAATATCACGACAAAGTCGCTTTGTGTATGCCAGTTCCCGTTTCAGTGTGGCCTGACTGAAATGAAAGGGGGACTCACCCATGCCCAGGTTGATGGACGGGGCTACCATATACAATCCGGCAGAGGTCTCATACCCAACCGGGATAATCAGTTCGGCGGTGCAGAACGGGCACTTGTAAATCACCTGGTCCCGTTTCATGTGCATGAAATTGCGCCGAACCCGGAAGCCTGAAACAAACCGCATTCGTGCAGAACCTCCATCGTCATACGTGCCCGTATGCCAAGTGTCCCTCGGGGACAGAAGGGAATTTTTCCACATGAAATTTAATGGATCACAACACAAAGCTTCTAACCACTGCTCGACCGGGGAGTCAAGCAGACTATTGCGAAAAGATCGTGTCAAGGCTGCCTCCTTACTTAAAGCGTATTTTAAACATCCGGAACGGTGGAAAAACCAAATTATGTTTCCGGCCCTTACGAATATATCATCACCCATGTAGGCCGATACGGTCAACGTCTAACGCGTCAGAATGTTTAGACATCACTTTAACCTAGTCTTTTAGGCTATTACGAAGGGAAACGCAATGGCAAAAAGCAAAAGAGATACCCGTCAGATGAGGTTTGATTTTACGTTCGAAAAGAAGCTGGACCGGTACATCGAGGCGACCAGCCAGATTCAGGGGGCGATTGCCTCCGGGCCTGCGCGGCCGCACCGGATCGAGTGCGAGTTTGAAGCGTGCGTGGAGATCGCGGCGGCAATCAAGCGCTCGGTCCGGGCCTGCGGCAAGAGCCGCGAGCAGGTGGTGGATGCGGTCAACGCCTATTTTGGCCGCACCGATGCCGGTGCCAAGGCGGACCCGCCCGCCTGCCGGAAGCCTTTAACCATTCATATGTTCAATAACTATTTATCGAAGCCATCCGAATACCCCATCCCGGTTTACTATCTATACGCGATTCATCGGGTGACCCGATCTTTGGAGCCTGCGGCCACCCTGGTGGCGCCGGAAGGAGCGCGCATCGCCTCGGGCGGCGAACTGCGCCAGATGACTCTTGGAAAACTTGAGGAGAATATGGTCGAAATGCGGCGTTTGAGGAAGGAATTACGTAAATAGTAACAGGCAACAAGAAGGAGAAACGTGATGGGCAAACGAATTGGCAGGAGACGGACACTGAGGATAAAAAAGCAGCAGGCACCGATCGTGACCGCATCGGTGCCAGAACAGGAAGTGGCGGTGGCCTGGGTGGTGATGGTCGGGCGCAAACAGCCCGGCCAGGCCCCCCGGATCCGGGTGGATTTTACGGCGTTTTCAGAATTCGGTGCGGAGGTGGTCGAAGAGATGGCCTCCCGGATGGGATGGGACGGTGGCAGTGAACTTATAGAGGAAAAGGCCTGATATGCAGGAGATTACCCCATTTAATGAGACGTTTCCGGCGGGTGCCGGGCAGGCAGAGGCGCTGTCGGTCCGGGAGGCGAACCGGCTCGATATCCTGGAGGGTGTGGTCCGGAAAAACTTCCGGGCCTTTTACGAGGTGGGCTGCGCCCTGCGCGAGATCCGGGATGCGAAGCTGTACCGCACCAGCCACGATACGTTTGATCATTATGTCAAAGACGTGTTCGAGATTGCCAGAAATACTGCTTACCAGTATGTCGATGCGGCCGATGTGGTGGACAACATTCGGTGCCGTATCGAAAATGTCCGCCATGGCGGACAAAATGAAATCCTCCCAGGAAACGGGATGCTCTCCAGAAGCATCCCGGACGAACCTGAAACTCCTGCCGAAATTCCTCTACCCGCCAACGAACGCCAGGCCAGAGTCCTGGCCCCCCTCGACCCCGAAAAACAGGCCGAGGTCTGGCAAAAAGCGCTCGATACGGCGCCGGACGGCCGGATCACGGCCTCCCTCCTGAAGCAGACGGCAAAGGATTACTCGGTGGGAGAAATCAAGAAGGCCATCAAGAAAACCCGCACGCCAACCGACAAGGAGCGGATCGATGCCGAGTTCAAGGCGGCCTTTGATGCGGCGCTCGACCAGGTATCATTTGCCAGGGACGATGACTGGAAACACACGAGCAAAGAAATGGTGACCCGCTACCTGGTGGGGATGCTGCAGGCGGTGGCCGGAGACGGGCGGGAAGATGTGAGCCACCGGATGATCGAGGATGTCCTGGGCGAGCATCTGATGTATTCGGGATCTGATTCGGTGAAGCTGCTGAACGCGGGGTTTTCGGTGTATCGGAAACATGAGTATTCACGGGAGATCGTGCAACTGTCAACCTCCGGCGGATGGCGAAAGCACGGCGGCCCCTACCCCACCAAAAAGGCCATGAACGATGAGTGGCGGCAACTGCTGGCAGGCCCCATGGCCATAGGAGGATAGCATGCAGGCGGAATGGACAGCGGATCAGATCAGCAAAACCCTTGGCATATCACGGCGAGCCGTGCAGCAGCGGGCCACAAAAGAAGTATGGAGCCGGATATCGAAAACGGCGCGGGGCGGACGAAAGACTGTGTATATCACGGCACTGCTGCCGGATGCGGTCCGGGGCGAGATGGCGCTGAAATTGTCAGAGGCCGGGAAACTTACGGCATCGGCGGGGGCATCTGCCGAGGCCGGGCATGTGCGGGGTGAGGCCCTGGCTGAAGAAAAGCTCACCGCGATCGAAGCCCGGCAGCGGGCCAAGGAGCAGGGGCTGAAAGCGTATGCGGCGCTGCCAGCGGCAAGAAAACAGGAAGCGGAGGCGCGCTTTGAGATCCTTAATGCCAGGGATGGGTTCTTGAAAGCGACCCGCCTGCCGCTCAAACGGGGCACGGAGCTGTTCTGCAGGGAGCTGGTGGCCGGCGGGATCAGGCTGTCTGCCGAGGTGATCGGGCTTGTGGCCTCACGCGGGGGGCGTCCCGGTCTGTCCTGGTCTACGGTTCGCAGATGGCAGCAGGCGTTTGATGAATCCGGCATGGCGGGCCTGGCCGGACGCTATACCGGAAACGCCACGTGCAGCATCCCGGAGCATATGCAGACATTTATCCAGGCGATGCTGACCGATTTTCCGCATGTGTCAGTGGCTTATATCCGCAAGGGGCTGGAGGCCCGGTATGACGGGCAGACGATCCCGCATCCGTCTTCTGTGCGCCGGTATGTGGCCAAGTGGAAAGAGGAAAACGTGGGGCTGCTGCTGTTTATCAAAAACCCGGATGAATGGAAGAACAAGCTCATGAACGCGGTGGGCGATGCATCCGAGCACATCGAGCGGCTGAATCAGCTGTGGGAATTTGACGGTACGCCGACAGATGTAATGCTGATCAACGGGCGACACAATATTACCGGGGTGATCGATGTTTATACACGGCGGGTCAAGCTTTTGGTGTCTCCGACGGCAAAGTCCGAATCGGTGGCGGGGCTGACCCGGCGTGCGCTGATAGACTGGGGCGTGCCGGAGGTGGCAAAGACCGATAACGGGGCGGATTACGTATCGAAACACATGGTGCGGGTGTTTACATCGCTTGAGATTGAGCAGCAACTGTGCCCGCCCTTCTCACCGGAGAAAAAGCCGCATATCGAGCGGTTTTTCCGGACATTTTCCCATGGTCTGGTGGAGCTTCTGCCCGGCTATGTGGGGCATAATATCAATGATCGTAAGGCCATCGAGGCCCGGCGGACCTTTGCCCAGCGGCTGATGAGCCAGGGGCATGACCCGATTGATATCAAAATGACGGCGGACGAGTTTCAGCAGCTGTGCGATGACTGGTGCAATGCCATGTATCATCACGAGCCGCACTCGTCCCTGGGCGGGAAGACCCCGATGGAGATGGTGCGCGAGTGGACCGATCCGGTCCGGCGGATCACGGATGAGCGGGCGCTGGATGTGCTGCTGTATGTGACACCGGATGGGGATGGTTTACGGAAGATCGGCAAAAAAGGCGTGAAGGTGCACAGGGGGCATTATTACGCATATGAAATGATCGGGCACGAAGATGAATATGTGCGCGTGCTCTGCGACCCGACCGATTTCGGGGTGGTGTACTGCTACCAGCAGGCCGGAGAGTTCTTGTGCCGGGCCGTGGATCTGGAGCGCAAGGGCATTGACCGTGCCGAGCTGGCCGCCAAGGCCCGACGTGAGCAAAAACGCGTGTATTCCGAAGGCAGCCAGAAACTGAAAAAGCAGGCGAAAAAGATGGATACCCGCTTCATTTATCGGGAAATGGTGGCGCATAACAAGGCCAAGATCGAAAACGTGGTGGAGCTGCCGAAGCCTGCAACCGAGTACACCACCGAGGCATTGGGGGAAGCGGCCAGAACGGTGGAGGCCATGGATCAGGCAGGCGTCAGCGCGCCTCCTGTCGGCATCAGTCCGGAAGAAGAAGCCCGGGCGGCCGAGGTGATCAGCCTGGCCGATGAGAAGGCACGGCCGCTTCCGGCCAACGAGCATGAGAAATATGAGTACCTTTTGGAGGATGTGGAGATGGGACGCCCTGTGGCGACTGCTGACCGGGTATGGATGGGCGAGTATGAGCGGTATCTGGAGACGGGGGAGGTAGTAGGGAGTAGGCAGTAGGGAAAGGGCAGTAGGCAGTAGGGAAACAGGTAACAGGTAACAGGAAGGAGAAAGACGATGAAATTTGAAATGGCGATGACAAAGAATGTACGGCGGCTGCTGGCGTCGGTTCGGGATCTGATGGACCGGCCACAGGGGGTCGAGGGGATGGGGCTTTTGTGGGGGCTGCCGGGTGAGGGAAAGTCCACAACGGTGGCTTATGCGGCCAATGCCATGGACGGGATCTTTTTGCGGGCGAACGCCTGCTGGACCGTGACCAGCATGCTCGGGGCGCTGATGGTGGAGCTGGGCATGGAGCCGATGGGGCGTCGTGCGCCAATGATTGAGGCGGGCTGCAAACGGCTGATGGAGACCCCGCGGGTGCTTTTTATCGATGAGGCGGATTATCTGTTTGAGCATCCTCAGATGCTGGATGCGCTGCGCGACATTTACGACATTACCGGCTCGTCTGTTGTGCTGATCGGGATGGAGCGGTTTGCCCGCAAGATTCAGCAGCGGGGCAAGTTTGCCCGGCGGATTACGCAGTGGGTGGAGTTTGCTGGCATCGATGCGGCTGATGCCAGGACCTTGGCCGATACGGTGTGCGAGGTGGGCGTGGCAGATGATCTGCTGGCCTACATTTTAGATGCAGCCCGGAGTAATGTCGGGCGGATGGTGACGGCCCTGGCCAGGGTCGAGCAGCTCGGCAAGCTGAACAAGCTGGATGCGGTCACGCGGGCGGACTGGGGAAAACGGCCCCTGTTTTTTGATCAACCGCGGTTCAGCAGGAAGTAAGGGAGTAGGCAGTAAGCAGTAGGAGCGGGCCATGCCCGCGAAACAGAAACAGAAGGGATCAGTAATGGCAGGTAAGAAGGGAATGGTGGCGGCAAGGCCCAAACAGAACACTTGCCGGCGTAGGATGTGGCAGAGTATGCGGATTTTGAGGCGCTTTACCCTGCCGGATCTGTGCCGAACGGCTGAGGCCAAGTACTGCAACGCACGGAAATTTGTCCGCGGCCTGGTCGTCCACGGGTATGTGGCCAGGGTGGGCAGCTACCTCAAGGGCGTGCGCGGGCGGTATCAGACGTATCGGCTGGTTCGGGATATCGGGCCGGATTATCCGGTGCGCTGCGAGCGGTGCGGGAGGCCGTTGAACCAACCGTGTGAAATGAAGAACGCAGGACTCACGACTGAAGACTCACGACTCACGACTGATTGTCAGGAGGTGGATGATGGGTGATCCGATGGTGCTGCTGCTTGAGGCAGTGGATAAAAAAGGACAGGCGGCGGTGGCCAGGGAGTTGGGCTATTCGCCGTCTGCTGTCAACCAGATCTTAAAGGGCACCTATGGCGGGCGGACGGACCAGATCATGCGGGCGGTATCCGACGCCTATGACACGGATACGGTGATGTGCCCGGTGATGGGAGAGATTACCGTCACGCGGTGTGCGGCTGAGCGGAAAAAGCCGTTTTCGGCATCCAGCCCCCAACGGGCCCAGCTGTGGAAGGCTTGCCGGGAGTGCAGAATAGCCAGAGGTCAGAGGCCAGAAGTCAGAAGTCAGAAGTCAGAGATCAGTAAGAAAAGGGTAACAGAAGCAGAAACAGAAACGGAGGGATTATGATCTACTTGTCGAACCATTTCGTTGAAAACTGGAAGCGCCGGGTGGGCAGTATCCCGACGATTAAGACGGTGTGCGGGGTGATCAATGACAGTGTGCGGGTGCAGACCGGGAAACGGTTTAAGCTGGCGGACGGGAGCAGCTATAACACGCTGAGCTTGTTCTGGCATCCGGATCTGAGCGTGATCGTGTCGATGGATCCGAGTGACGGAACGTGTGTGTCGGTGCTGACGCCGGATGTTTTAAAACGGGAAAAACGGGGGCGACATGTCTATTAATGCACAGCGCCAGTCTCAGATTGATGAGGTTCACATGCATCTGTATGACACGTTCATCCATCTTCAGGAGATCAGCATCAACGACCGCACCAGCCAGACGGCCAAGCAGGATGCAGGGACGGCGCTGGTAGCGCTTCGTCGGGGGCTGGATGCCCTGGGGCTTAAACATCGTATCAATGGGGGTGAAGCATGAGGCTGACCTGCCCGGGATGCGGTGCGATCGGAAGCATCGAGACATTTACGGCCGATGAGCATGCCAAGCGCGCTCTGATGGCGGTGACCCGGCTGCCCGGCGGGGTATCGTTTCAGATGCTTGGGTATCTGGCCCTGTTCCGGCCGGGCAGCGGCCGGGGCCTGACCTGGAAACGGGTGGAGAAGTTGGTGACGGAGCTCGGGTATCTGGTGACATCCGGTGTGGTGCAGTGGAGCGGGAAGGTGGCACGCCCTGCCCCCCCATCGGTATGGGTCGAGGCATTAAAAGCGATTCAGGAACGGCCGCCTCAGCGGTTGCCGCTCAAGAGCCACGGATACCTGACGGCGATGGCCTACGACCTGGCCGATGATGCGGACCGGCACCAGGAGGTAGCGCACAACAAGCTGGAACGCGCCGGGACGTGGCGGGCGTGGCAAGGCAAAGCCGAGCCGGAGCCGGTGGCGCAGATGAGCAAAGAGGAGCTGAAAGAGATGCGGAAACAGTCGATGGGCGCTCGGAAGTACCCGAAACCGGCGCTTAAGTCAGTACCGCCGGCCGGTGGGGACAATCAAAAAGAACGGGTTGAGATGCTGAGACAACAGGCGGAAATTTTGGGAAAGGAGACTTGAAAATGGCGGTAAAAAATAAGGAAGGCTGGTGGATCGACGCAAAGGGCGATGCAATCCCCCCCCGGCATGTGCGGCCGGAAGATAAACTCTGTGACCGGGTGGTGGAAAAACTGATCGGCCGTGCCCATAGGTTAAATGCGGACCTGGAAAAACTCAAACGGCAGGCGTTTGAGGATATCGAAACCTATATTGTCAAGCTGGAGAGCATCTATGATGTGAAGGCGCGCACCCAGGGTGGCAACAAGCAGCTGAGTGATTTTGCGGGTCTGAAGCGCGTGTCAGTCAAGGTCCAGAAGCTTATCGATTTTGACACGCGTATCGAGCTGGCCAAACAGTTGATCGATGACTGTGTGAAGCGATGGTCGAAGGGGTCTGATGATCGGCTGGTGATACTGATTAACGACGCGTTCAAAGTGGATAAAAAAGGCAAGTTGGATCGGGACCGGATACTGGGTCTCCTGCGGCTGAAACTCAATGATTCGGACTGGCAAAAGGCCATGGGCATCATTAAGGATGCGATCTATGTGTCCGGGAAACGGGCATACATCCAGTTTGCCGAGCGGGAGGCGGAAAACGGCATCTGGCGAACCATCTCCCTTGATATTGCGGGGGTGTAGCAGATGGCGAAAGATGCGCGCAGGGTGGCTCTGGCTAAGATCCATATCGCTAAAAAACAGCTGGGACTCGATGAAGACACGTACCGGGAGATGCTGGTCAATGTGGGCGGGAAGGACAGCGCGGGCAAGCTTTCTGCGGCCGGCCGACGGAAGGTGTTAGCGCACCTTGCGACGGTCGGTTTTGTCGGGAAAAAAGCAGCCTACCCGGGGCGGCCTGAGATCGGGTGCGGCCGGGGCAAGGATGGCCTGCTTCGCCGGATCGAGGCGTGCCTGGCTGAGGCGGGGAAGCCGTGGAAATATGCGCACGGGATGGCAAAACATATGTTCAAGGGTATCGAGAGAATCGAGTGGTGCGATACTGATCAGCTGCGGAAGATCGTGGCGGCATTGATGATCGATGCCCGGCGGAACAAACGATATACGGATGACAGACTGTAGGGGCGCGCTGCGCGCGCCCTCATGGAGGGGAGAAGATGGCAGCAAAAAAGACGCTTAAGGACATGCAGCAGGGAGTTGACGTATTCAACGAGATTTGCCGGAAGAAAAACGGGATGATAACTGAGGCTGAGTAAATGGCAGACAGGGCGGGGAAAAAACTGGACGGGATGCTGGCGGCGGCTGGGCTTGTAAAGCGGGCCAGCTACCGGCCTGGGGAGGTGCAGAGCCTCCTCGGGATCAGCGAGCGTCAGTTCTGGTATCTGACCGAGCGGTTCGAAGCGGATCCGGATACCGGCCTGCCCTGCCGCCCCGATGCCCTGGACAGCTACCTGATGCGCTGTCAGCGGCGGGTGAGATATGACGAGCTAGTGGCATTTATTGACCGCAACAACACGTATGAGCGGCGGCATGGGGTGGATCCCCGGCAGATGACGCTGTTTGGATAGCCCGCTTTTCCGATCAAATCCAAAAACGCCCCAGCCCAGGGCGTTTTTTTGTTGGGCCTTCCCTCCCCTTTTCAATCCATCTTTAATCCCACTTAAATCAATTTTTTAAATCAACGACTGCAAAACCCTGCAAAACCGGAGCGCGTTTCGGGGGCTGGCACGCTATATATGGCGTGTAAGTCATCTGGAGCGCGTTTTCTTTTTCTTCTGGTTATTATCTGACCTCTTTTCTGAATCTGATCCTGAACAGCCCGACAGGGGCGGCGCTTGCTGCCCCTGTTTTCCCCCAACCCGGCTGGTCTGCCTTTTCGGCAGCGGCCTAAAACCATAGGATGCGAGTTTATGCGAGCCATTGACTGGGACGAAATCGAATATTTTGAGCCGAAGGATTTTGACGATCCGGAGGCGCCGGGCAGCTGGGAGTTTATGGACCCGAAATCGATCATTCTGCTTAACGATCTGAGACGGCGGACCGGCTGGCCGATCATCCCGCATAACCGGTTTGGAGTGCGGGGCTGCGTGTGTGTGCGCGGCGATGGG
>JAFCZZ010000029.1 GCA_019314085.1 Deltaproteobacteria bacterium
GCCGAAGAGCTCCGTGTGCCGCCGGGTGATATAGAGGCAATCGTGTTGGGAAGCCACGGAGACACAATGGTGCCGGTGGATAGCCATACCACCCTGAAGGGTGTCCCCGTCAGCCAACTTATGGAAAGGGAGAAGCTCAATGCCATTATCGAGCGGGCAAAGCAGGGCGGGGCCGAGATCGTGGATCTCCTCAAGTCCGGCAGTGCCTGGCATGCCCCTTCATCCTCCGTGGTCGCCATGGTGGAGGCGATACTCACCGACAGCAAGAGGGTTCTGCCTGCCTCGGCACACCTGACCGGGCAGTACGGCATCGAGGACATCTACATAGGCGTCCCCGTCAAGCTGGGTTCCGCCGGTATCGAAGAGATACACGAGATAACCCTTTCGGAAGAGGAGCTGGAGGGCCTGCGCCGATCGGCCCAGGCGGTCCGGGAAACATTGAAGAAGATTTAAATATGACCTATTCATGCATTGATGAGATCCTCCCCCTTGTCCAGAAGCCGGGCAGGTATATCGGGGGGGAAATCAATTCCATTCGAAAGGATCGGGCTACCTGCCTGCTGACCTTTGCCCTTGCCTTCCCCGACACCTATGAGATAGGCATGTCGCATCTCGGCCTACAGATCCTCTACTCCATACTGAATGATACCCCCGAGGTAGCGGCCGAGAGGGTCTTCGCCCCCTGGCCGGACATGGAGGCCCTGATGAGGGAACGGGGCATTACCCTTGCCTCTCTCGAATCGGGAACCCCCCTTTCAGCGTTCGATATCATAGGATTTTCATTGCAGTATGAGCTGTCCTATACCAACGTCCTGAACATGCTGGATCTGGGGGGCGTGCCGATATACGCCGCAGACCGGGGGGAGGATGCACCCATCGTCATCGCCGGCGGCCCCTGTGTCTTCAACCCCAGACCGATGGCGACATTCTTCGACGCGTTTGCCATCGGGGAGGGGGAAGAGGTGATCGGGGAGATCTCCCGGGCGGTGATCAGCGGGAAGGAAAAGGGATGTACACGCTCGGGCCTTCTGAGTCTCCTGGCTCAGATTGACGGGGTCTGGGTCCCCTCCCTGCACGGCGGGCGGAAAAAGATACAGAAACGGGCGGTGACCGATCTGGAGCAGTGGCGCGGCCCGGCGAGGCCGATCGTACCCATCGTCGGAACCGTCCATGACCGGATCACGCTGGAGATAGCTCGGGGCTGTACCCGAGGGTGCCGCTTCTGTCAGGCAGGAATGGTCTGGAGACCCGTCAGAGAGAGGTCGCCCGGCGCCCTGGAAGAGATGGCACAGGAGATGCTCTCTTCAACGGGACATGACGAAATATCCCTCCTGTCCCTCAGCTCCGGTGATTACTCCTGCATCGAACATCTCCTGACATCCCTCATGGACCGGTATTATGAAAAACGGGTTGCCCTCGCCCTCCCCTCCCTGAGGGTGGAAACCCTCACCGATACACTGATAAATCAGATAAAAAGGGTCCGAAAGACAAGTGTCACGCTCGCACCGGAGGCGGGAACACAGCGGCTTCGGGATGTGATCAACAAGGGAAACACCGAAGAGGAACTCCTGGCCACAGCGCGAAAGGTTTTCGATGCGGGATGGAAATCGATCAAGCTCTACTTCATGATCGGACTCCCCTCCGAAACGCAGGAAGACCTCGAAGGGATTGTCGACCTTGCCTATAAGGTGCTCAAAAAGGGGCAGAACCGACGGCAGGTCACCGTCAGCATCTCAACCTTTGTGCCGAAACCCTTCACCCCCTTCCAGTGGCACCGACAGATAACAATCGACGAGACACAGGAAAAACAGGATTTCTTCAAGAAACATATCCGGCACAAGAACCTGAAGCTCAAGTGGCATGACCGTGACATGAGCTTTCTCGAGGGCCTTCTGGCACGGGGAGATGAAAAGATGAGTGACCTCGTGGCACGGGTCTTCCACGCGGGAGGCCGCTTCGACGGCTGGAGTGACCAGTTCCGGTTCGATACCTGGCAGCGGGCCATAGGGGAGATGGGGATCGATGCGTCCGCCTATCTTGCAGAAAAAAATACGGACGACCCCCTTCCCTGGGATATGATCGACTGCGGCGTGGAGAGGGCGTTTCTCGCACAGGAATATGAAAAATCCCTGGACGCACAGCTGACCGATGATTGCCGGTCGGCGGGGTGTCATATGTGCGGGGTCTGCTCGGACGAACTGCAGATGATCACCGCCCAAGAACCGAGTGATATTGCATCCCCCGGGAAACGAAGGGCCTCTTTTTACGACAGTGTGGTCACACGACTCAGAATACAATTTGCCAAGAGGGGAAAGGCCGGCCTGTTGTCGCATCTGGAGCTGTCTTCCGCCATCGTCCGCGCGATTAAGATAAGCGGTTTTTCCTTTGCCTTTTCGGAGGGGTTCCATCCCCACCCCAAGATATCATTCCCCTACGCCCTCCCGGTCGGGACAGAAAGCCTCTGTGAATATGTGGACATCCAGCTTCGAGGGTATCGGGGCTCCCCGGAGGCCTTTGTCCTCAGGGTGAATCACTGCCTCCCTTCGGGACTGGAAATTACAAACATCGGGATGGTTCCCCCCCATGCTGCATCGCTGTCCAATATCATTGAGGGGTTTGACTACCAGATCCACCTGCCGTCCGCGCCCGCTCTGGTCGAGAGGATACAGGCCTTTCTGGGCGCCGGCACCTTTACGGTGTCCAGGAACCGTAAGGGGGCGGTCACCGAAAAGGACATACGCCCGCTGGTAACCTCTCTTGCCTTCGACACAAAGGAGGACATACTTTCGGTATCGACGCGGTTTGATCCGGTTGGAGGGGTCAAACCCTTGGAGATACTGACACAAGTTCTCGGCTACGACGATGAATCCGCAAGGGGGATTCGAATCATAAAGACTGGAGTGCGCTGCAAGGGAGATCCTTTGCCTGTAGTGCCCTGAGATTGTTTAGATGTACAAGGAACGAGAAACGGATGTCAAAGGAAATCATATTTAACTGCACCGCATATGAAACACGGATCGCCATACTGGAAGATCGGGAGCTGGCGAACCTGTATGTGGAAAGGATCGAAGAACGGTCCATAGCCGGAAACATATATAAGGGGACGGTGGTCCGCATCGTTCCGGGGATCCAGGCCGCCTTTGTGGATATAGGCATTGAACGCACCGCGTTTCTGTACGTCGCGGATACCTACCATGAAATATCCGAAGAGGCGAACCTCTTCACGAACGGGGATGACAACCCCATAGAATACCCCCCGGGGAGCGCCGCCCGCCCCATGGAGGAGATACTGAAGGAAGGGCAGGAGGTTCTCGTTCAGGTATCGAAGGAGCCGCTGGGAACCAAGGGCGCTCGGGTCACCACGCATATATCGCTTCCGGGGAGAAATCTCGTCTCGATGCCGACATCACATCATACCGGCGTGTCGAGAAGGATCACCGACGAAGAGGAGAGGGAGCGCCTGAGAGAGATCATAGAGCGGTTGCGTCCCGAGGAGTACGGCTTTATCGCACGGACCGCAAGTGAAGGAAAGCAGGAGACCGATCTGGAGAACGATGTAGAATATCTCTCCAAACTGTGGAACACCATCAGGGAAAAGGAACGGCGCACCAGCGCACCGGGGCTTGTGCATAGAGAGTTGAGCATGACACTCCGCGCGATCCGCGATTTATACACGGAAGATGTGGAACGGATCGTCATTGATTCAGAGGAAGAGTACAAAAAGACAATTGGTTTCATAGACACCTTCATGCCGCACATGAAACACTCGATCGATCTGTACCGGGAAACGGTGTCCATCTTCGATCACTTCGGCATTGAGTTAGACATAGGCAAGATGCTCCACAAAAAGGTGTGGCTGAAGTCGGGGGGATACATCGTTATAGAAGAGACGGAGGCCCTGTGCGCGATAGATGTGAATACCGGGAAATATGTGGGCAAGAAGAACATGGAGGAGACCATCCTCAAGACAAATATGGAGGCCGTGGGGGAGATAGCCCACCAGCTCCCCGTCCGGAACATAGGGGGAATTATCATCATCGATTTCATAGACATGGAGATAGAGGCAAACCGCGAAAAGGTGTTTGACGCCCTCACGGCGGCAATGGAAAAAGACCGGAGCAAGACCAATATACAGAGGATATCGGAGATCGGTCTCATCGAAATGACGCGTCAGAGGAGAAGGAAGAGCTTGAGCGGCACCATGTGCGAGACCTGTCCGTACTGCTCAGGCAGGGGAGAGGTTAAATCCAGGGCGAGCGTCTGTTACGAGATATTCAGAGAGGTGGAGAGGGAGGCAGCGTACGACAGTGCTAAAACTTTCTGTGTGCTTGTCCATCCGGAGGTGGCACAGCTCCTTCTCGAAGACGAAAACAATTTTTTGAAAAATCTGGAGGAGAAACTGGGCCGGAAGGTCCTGGTAGAGACAGACAACAGCTTCCACCAGGAGACCTTTGAGATCATACCGATGCAGCAGGATTGTTAAACCCTCGGGAGGAAGGTGGGCCGCCTTATTCCCGTGACCCTTTCCGATAGTATAGGCATTGATTGGGCTGCATTCCCCCTCTCAAGAAGCGCTCCTTTCCACATAATAAGGACGGTTGCCGAGAATAAAGGACATGAAGATCGCAAATGGGGCATTTATATATTGACAAACGGGGCAAGATTCCTATAATAGGCGTTTCCAATTTAACTCGATAAGGAATGAAATCATGTATGCAGTCATAAAGACCGGAGGGAAACAGTACAAGGTCTCAGCAGGGGACGTCCTGAACTTTGAAAAGATTGAGGGCGGCAAGGGTGATATCGTTGCCTTCGACGAGGTGCTGCTGGTCTCCGGAGACAAAGAGGTCACAATTGGCACGCCGTTCGTTGAAGGAGCAAAGGTCGTCGGCGAAATTATCTCGCAGATCAGGGGTCCCAAGATCGTCGTGTTCAAGATGAAGAGACGAAAGGGATACAGTAAGAAAACAGGGCACCGGCAGGATCTGACAAGCCTCAAGATCAAAGAAATTGTTGTGTAATGGAGGAAGGGTAAATGGCTCACAAAAAAGGCCAGGGCAGTTCGCGTAACGGAAGAGACAGCCAGGCGCAGCGGCGCGGAGTAAAGGTATATGGCGGACAGACCGTATCTGCCGGTTCTATCATCATTCGCCAGTTGGGGACGAAGATACACCCGGGGGACAATGTCGGCATGGGTAAGGACTACACCCTCTTTGCCAAGATCGACGGGGTCGTGAAATTCGAGAGGAAAGACAGGGACAGAAAGAAGGTAAGCGTGCAGGCCTCTTAGCGATTCCCCTTATTCTGATATAATTATTTGAAAGAAGGTGTTAGTCTCTTGATACTAACACCTTTTTTAGTTTCCCTTTCTACATGGATATCTTTTATGAGATTTGTCGATGAAGCAAAGATATATATAAAATCCGGTGACGGCGGACAGGGATGTGTCAGCTTCCGAAGGGAAAAATTCGTTCCCCGCGGCGGACCGGATGGTGGAGACGGCGGCAAGGGGGGGGACATCGTCACCACTGCATCCCGCAGTCACCGAACCCTGCTGGACATGAAGTTCAACCAGCATCACACGGCCCGGCGGGGAGGCCAGGGCGGGGGGAACAACCGAACAGGCAAAAACAGCGACGACGTTCAGATCGTTGTCCCCGTGGGCACCGTCATCCGGGACATGGAGACAGGAGAGCTCCTGGCGGACATGACCGAGGACGGCCAGAGGGCCATACTGGCCCTGGGTGGAAAGGGGGGGAGAGGTAACTCCCGGTTCAAGACCTCTACGAACCAGGCGCCCCGCTACGCCCAGGACGGCCTTCCGGGAGAGGAGAAGACGGTCAGTCTGGAACTCAAGTTGATCGCCGACGTGGGGACCGTCGGTTTTCCAAACGTCGGCAAGTCAACCCTGATAGCTCACGTATCGGCGGCGCGGCCCAAGATAGCGGACTACCCCTTTACCACACTGAAACCCAACCTGGGGGTGGTGCGTCTCGGAGACTACAAGACCTTTGTCATCGCTGATATCCCGGGCCTCATAGAGGGCGCCCACCTGGGCGCGGGGCTGGGCACGAAATTCTTGCGCCATATAGAAAGAACCTCTATACTGCTCCATATCATAGATATATCGAAGGATCCCTTTACCGGTGCATGGGAAGATTTCGAGGCGATCAACAACGAACTTGCCTCCTTCAGCCCTGCCGTACGGGCGAAGCCTCAGATCGTAGCCATCAACAAGATCGATCTGACGATCACACGGGAGAGGCTGCCCGAGCAGGTGGGTATCTTCGAAGAAAAAGGCCTTTGTGTCTTTCCCTTCTCGGCCGTCACGGGGGAAGGGGTTGGGGAACTGATGCAGGAGGTCGGGAAAAGGCTGAGCGACTATTCCGGACCACGGGCGTAAGGCTGAACACAAGAGAGGGGTTATACGAACGCGATGTCGGAAGAGAGGGTCAGGATACTCAAGGGTGCGAAGAGGGTACTCGTCAAGGTAGGGAGCGGCGTCCTGACGGGACACGACGGCCTTGCCCTTGATATCATCGAACAGTTGGTCGATGAGATCTCTGCCTATTCCAAGAAGGGCCTTCACTTTGTCATCGTCTCTTCGGGGGCCATCGCATCCGGCACCAACCGGATGGGCTTCAAGGAAAAACTCAAAAGCCTGCCCCAGAAGCAAGCGGCCGCGGCCATCGGACAGGGCAGATTGATGCGAGTCTACTCGCAGGCCTTCGGCAGGCACGACCTGGTGACCGCCCAGATACTGCTGACCATGAGCGACCTGACCGACAGACAGCGATTCCTCAATGTCCGCAACACCCTTTCAACCCTCATGGAATGGGGCGTTATCCCCATCATAAACGAGAATGATACGGTCTCCGTGGATGAGATAAAGTTCGGGGACAATGACAACCTCGCCGCGATGATGGCAAACATCACGGAGGCCAACCTGCTGATCAATCTGACTAACACGGAGGGGCTGTACGACCGGGATCCCCGAGGACCGCAGGCATCCAGGCTGATCCCCCTGGTCAGAGAAATAACCGCACAGATAGAGGAAGCCGCCTCATCCGAGGCCGATACCGTGGGTATGGGGGGGATGAGAAGCAAGGTGATCGCCGCGAAAAAGGTGACGACGTTCGGGATCCCCTATATCATCGCCCACGGCAAGAAGGCCGGCATCGTGGGGGAGATCCTCTCGGGGCAGGAGACGGGGACCCTGTTTCTCCCGAAGGCGCAGCACCTGAAAAGCAAAAAACACTGGATAGCCTTTACCCTGAGGGCCAGGGGAAAGATCTGCATCGACGAAGGGGCACAGGACGCCATCATGAATCAGGGGAAAAGTCTTCTCCCCTCGGGTGTCGTGACCGTCGAGGGGACCTTCGGCGTGGGCGATCCCGTGACATGTGTCGACGCGAACGGCGCTGTGATTGCCAAAGGTCTGGTCAATTATTCCTCTTCCGACATAGACAAGATACGGGGCCTCAAGACATCCCGGATCGAGCAGGTACTGGGAGAAAAACCCTACGACGAGATCATTCACCGCGACAATATGGCGGTATCACGGTAGGGGACCCTTCACCGGAAAAAGGCGGGGGATATCCTTCCCCTGTCATCTATCTCAACACCTTCAAGACGAAGAAGGGACTTTTTCATCTCGGTCCCGCCGCCGAACCGGCCGATGAATCCATCGGCCTTCACCACCCGGTGACAGGGAATGATGAGGGGAAAGGGATTTTGGGCAAGCGCCGAGCCGACCGCTCGTGCGGCACCCGGCGCATGGATCGCCTCCGCCAGGGCCCCGTATGAGGTTACCCTGCCCTGCGGTATGCGCATGGTTTCAAGAAGCACCCTCTTCTGAAATGCTCGGCACCGGTCTGTCTCCACACATCCCAAGGAAAAGTCGACTCGAGCACCCTCGAGGAAAACTGCTATAGCTTCACAGGTTTCTTTCAGATTTGCATGCGATCGTTCGGTGGCACCTGGGTAATCCGCCCTGATCCTTTCGACGATTGGCCTGTCCGCACGCGGGAGCATCACGTGAACAATCGAAGGGGCATTCTCCTCGCCCTGCCACACGACACCGACAGCACCCAGAAACGAAGCCACTAAATGGTAGTACACGGTCTCTGTGTTCGGCAAACCCTGATCCCCTCCGGGGTTGTACCCCTTAGCGGGCCTCTCCCCTGTTCTGGTCACAATTTTCTCTGGATGACATAATCTGAAATGGCGAGAAGGGCCTTCTTGGGAGTCGAGTCCTCGAAGATCTCAAGAAACGACTTTCCCTCTTCGACAAGCCTGGCGGCCTTTTCAAGGGAATATTCTATCCCTCCGTATGCATTGATAAGGGAGGTGATTTCCTGAACGGAATCCGCTCCACAGTCCTGCACGGCTTTTTCGATCCTCTCCTTCTCCTCCGGCGTACATTTCTTAAAGGTCCTGATAAGGGGGAGGGTTATCTTTCCCTCTTGGAGGTCCATACCGATGGTCTTGCCGAAATCGTCCTCCCTGGCCACGTAATCGAGGGTGTCGTCGGTCAGTTGGAAGGCCGTCCCCAGCCTCATGCCGAACTTGGTCAGCGCCTCGACCTCCACCTCCGGCGCTTTCGCAAGGATCGCGCCTATGGCACATGCCGCGGAGATCAGGATGGCCGTCTTTTTTTCAATAACGGAGAAATATTCTCGCTCGCCGGTGTTGATGTCGCCGCACCGTGCCAGCTGGATGATCTCTCCCTCGGCCATCGCCGAGGTGGTGATCGAGAGGAGCTTCTGAATCGACTGGTCCCCATCTTCGGCCAGGACATTGAAGGAACTTGCGTACAGGTAGTCCCCAACAAGAACACTTGCGGAATTCCCCCAGATACTGTTCGCGGAGGGTTTGCCTCTCCTGATGACGGCATGATCGATCACGTCATCATGGAGGAGGGATGCCGTATGGATAAACTCCATGACCGAGGCCAGAGGAAACCGCCTGTCCCCTCCATAACCGCACAGATCTGATGATATTACCAGCAGAAGGGGCCTGAGCCTCTTGCCGCCGCCCTTGATGATGTGATCCGAAATCTCGGGGATAAGCTGTACATAGGAACGCATACGGCTCTCGATGAGGGTCTCAATCTCCGTCATCTCCTCCATATACTGTTGAAAAACATCCTGTATTTCCATAATGCGTTCCCGTCGCAGATCCTTTGCACCAGTCTATATTTTATACCCATCGAAATGTCAAAACTTTTCCGGGCACACCGGGAAAGGAGGCCTTTTTGTGAAGGCATCACGCATTGTTTGACATTTTTCATACAACATCCTATAAACAGAGCGTATGTTGATCAGACGTGTGCCCAGCCGAGACACGCTTCACGCGTTGCGGCGGCGGGCAAAGCCGACAAAAGAAAGGCACAACCTATGAGATGGAGGCAAAAACGGATCGGTCTTGCCCTCGGTGGAGGAGGTGCCAGAGGTTTCGCACACATAGGGGTGTTCAAGGCGCTCGTGAGGCAGAAGATACCCCTGGATATCATCGTGGGAACCAGCAGCGGCGCCCTGATCGGGGGGGCATATGCCAGCGGGATGCCCCCTGAAGAGATGGAGCGGAAGATAGGCGATTATCTGAACAGCAAGGAATACCAGTCTTCAGCGGTCAGGACCATAGAAAAGGCACACGACGGGGAACACGCCTCCCTCACCCAGAAGATACAGGGCTTTTTTCAGAACAAGTTCCTGCTCCTGCAGGCCATGTTCAAGCCGGGGATACTCTCCACGGAAGAGTTTCAGTCCATGATCGATTTCTTCATACCGGATATACTGATCCAGGATACAGCCATCCCCTTCCTGGCCGTCGCCACCGACCTGATAAGCGGAGAACAGGTCGTCTTTTCCGAAGGCCCCCTGCGCGAGGCCATCATGATCAGCAGCTCGGTTCCCGGGGCGATAGAGCCCAGACAATCAGGCGAAATGCTGCTCTCCGACGGAGGGATCATCTCCCTGGTCCCGGTCAATGCCGCCAGGAGGGAGGGGGCGGATATCGTTATAGCCGTCGATATAACGCGGGGCCTTTTTTCCGACGAAAAGCTTGAAAACGCACCGGAGGTACGCGACAGGGCGGCCGATATAGCGGCACACCACCTGACAAGGCACGAACTGGAAGGGGCTGATGTTGTGATCCGCCCCCGGGTCGGCAACCTTCACTGGTCCGTCTTCTCCCATGCCGAAAACCTGATAGCAGAGGGTGAAAAGGCTGCGAAGGAGAAGATGCGTGATATCAGAAGAATGGTACCCCTCCTTACAAGGTTCCGTGCAAGACGCGGCACGCCGAATGCGGCGGCTTTGTAGGTCTATTTCGAACCAATACCGCATCAAATTTTCACTCAGCGGGGGTGATATCCCTTGATTCCTCCCCTGATTGGGTCTACAATACAAACACTTCTGCTGATGGATCTTTTCCTGCTGGATTCAGATAGCGGATGAGATCCTCGTTACAGCAGGTCGAATGAATCGAAGGAGAAACCCCATAATGTATCAGATACCGCGCATCAGCTTTTCTTCTTACAAATTCAGGGGTGAACAGATACGGGAGCGGGCGGTCAACCTTTTTTTTCCCGTCTACCGGCCGATGCTTTTCGCCCTGTTTACCTTGGATACTTTCGCCTGCGCGATTGCGGCTATGCTTTGCGCCCACTTCGATTCGCAGAACAGGGGCCACGCCGTGGCCCAATTCTGGTCCCGGTTGAACCTTGCCCTAACGGGGGTCTCCGCGTCGATAAGCGGGGAAGACCGTATGGATCAGAATCAGTCGTATATTGTCATGGCGAATCACCAGAGCCACTACGATGTCTTTGCCCTTATGGGGCTCCTTCCCCTGCAGTTGAGATGGGTCATCAAGATGGAGCTGCGCAAGATACCCATATTCGGGATCGCCTGCGAGAAGGTGGGGTACATCTTCATCGACAGAGGAAATCATGAAAAGGCACAAAAGAGCCTCGAGGCGGCGGGCGAGAAGATTCGGGCGGGTTCATCGGTGATCTTCTTTCCCGAAGGCACCAGGAGCGCGAACGGGAAGCTCCAGGCCTTCAAAAAGGGCGGATTCGTCATAGCGCTGGAGGCAAAGGTGCCGATCCTCCCGGTAACCGTGGTGGGGGGCAAGGAGATCCTGCCCAAGGGGAGCCTGCGTAT